>JAFGVG010000161.1 GCA_016938095.1 Bacteroidales bacterium | reverse complement strand
TTAAAGCGGCCGGAATCTGCCGAAGTATACAAAAACCTGTATTGCCGCAATCCCGAAAAATATAAAGAATGCAAAAGATATCAGGTTTCGGAACGCGTTGGCAAATGTGCCGACTTTGTCATGCCCAACTCGGCCCTGACGGTTGACGAGATTATCAAAAAAATGAAGGAAAAAGCGTTGATATAATGGAATTAACCTGATCTTTAACTAAATGTAAATATACGTTATCCATGAAACAGGATATGACGCTTACCAATGAAAGCTTCAGCTTTCTGAGCAAATCCAGCGAATTTTTGAATCTTATCCTGAACAACATAAATTCATGTGTGCTGTTGCTGGATAAAGATCTTAGACTCAGGGCTTATAATGATGCGTTGAAAACCATTTTCTCCAACCGTAAGGATGAGAATTTGTTATACGTCAGATGTGGCGAGGCAATTGGATGTGCGTACCATGTTGAGGAGAAAAAGGATTGCGGAAGTACTTCCAAATGTAAAGATTGTGAGTTGAGAATCGCTGCACTAACCTCTTATATGAAAGACAGGGTTATTTATAAAGATCATATTGTAAGGCCTTTTTTCACCCACGATAACCGAAAAGTCGACAAGGATCTGCAGTTCTCCACCCGCTTGTTTCATTTTAACCGTGAAAAATACGTTATCATGATCATCGAGGATATCAGTAGAGACGCGATGCATCGCGTCTCTGGCGCATCCAACGTGTATGGTGCCAAACATGCGTCTATTGTCAAACCGTAGAGACGCGATGCATCGCGTCTATTTTCATGCAATACGGATTTGACAGAGACGCGATGAATCGCGTCTCTACGTGGTGGTCATTTCTTCTTTTAGGTAAACAGCGGTATAGCTGTTTTTGTTGCGGATGACTTCTTCGGGTGTGCCGGTGCAGATAATTTCGCCACCCTTTATGCCTCCGTCAGGGCCCATATCAATGATGTGATCGGCAACCTTTATCACATCGAGATTGTGTTCAATGACGATGACTGTGTTGCCTTTTTCGACCAGGCGGTTTAGCACTTCCAACAGCACCCTCACGTCTTCGAAATGAAGGCCTGTGGTGGGTTCATCCAGTATATAAATCGTTTTGCCGGTATCTTTACGCGCAAGTTCAGCAGCAAGCTTTATGCGTTGCGATTCGCCACCGGAAAGTGTGGTCGATGGCTGCCCCAGGGTCAGATATCCCAATCCTACCTGATTAATGGTATCGATCTTGTGCCTGATGGCAGGTATGCCGCTGAAAAACTCAACAGCCTGGCTGATGGTCAGGTCGAGCACTTCGCTTATGTTTTTACCCTTGTATCTGATTTCCAGCGTTTCGCGGTTATACCGTTTGCCGTTGCATTCGGTGCAGTGTACATATACATCGGGCAGAAAGTTCATCTCGATGGTTTGCAGTCCTGCTCCCTGGCAGGCCTCACAACGCCCTCCCTTAACATTGAATGAAAACCGCCCGGCCTTGTATCCACGTATCTTCGATTCACGCGTTTGTTCAAACAATTTACGGATATCGGAAAATACACCGGTATAAGTTGCAGGGTTCGAACGGGGGGTGCGACCTATAGGCGACTGGTCGACTTCAATGACCTTATCGATATTTTCAAGTCCGGTTATTTTTTCATAGGGCAGTGGCACCAGCGACGAATGGTAAAAGTGCCGGCTCAGTATGGGGAATAGGGTGTCATAAACGGCGGTGGATTTACCGCTTCCCGATACCCCGGTGATGCAAATGAATTTACCCAGGGGAAACGTAAGGTCGATTCCTTTTAGGTTATTACCTGTAGCGCCTTGCAAAATAAGCTTTTTACCATTGCCTTTACGCCGCAAGGCCGGTATGGCAATTACTTTTTCGTTGCGCAGGTATTTGGCGGTAAGCGAATTGCTTTTGGACACTTCGGCAGGTGTGCCGACAGCGCAAATTTCGCCCCCGTGCCTTCCGGCAAAAGGTCCCAGGTCCACAACGTAGTCGGCACTCATGATCATTTGCCGGTCATGTTCCACCACAATAACCGAGTTACCGGCATCGCGAAGTTCCTTTAATGATTCAATGAGTTTGTGATTATCGCGTTGATGCAAACCTATGCTGGGTTCATCCAAAATATACAGTACGTTTACCAGTTGCGATCCTATTTGCGTGGCAAGTCTTATGCGTTGGCTCTCTCCGCCCGATAAACTTCCTGCACTGCGGTTGAGTGACAGGTAATTAAGACCGACATCGAGCAGAAAACGTATGCGGGTTTTCAGCTCTTTGAGAATGGCTGCGGCAATGGCTATCTGCCGGGGATTTAAATAGGGGTCAACATCCGACAGCCATTGGTAAAGCTCAGACATATCCATCGACGACAATTGCGCTATATTACGGTCGTGTATCCTAAAGTGAAGCGATTCTTTTTTCAGTCGCGCTCCATGGCAGTCGGGACAGGTAATTTTGCGTATATACTGGTCGGCTTCTTTGTCGTCTTTATCGGCCGGGCTGATCAGGTGATTGGTCACGAAATTGATTACCCCTTCGAAGCTGAGGAAGTAATTGGTAGAGAATCCCATGGGCGTTTTCTCGAGCTTAAAGGTCTCCTCCGATCCATAGAGGATCACGTTCATGCCATCCTCGGGAATTTCTTTGATGGGCGTGTTCAGTGTAAATTTATACTTGGCAGCAATGGCTTCGAGTTGCCAGAATATTAAAGCATTGCGGTAGGGTCCGAGCGGTTGTATGCCGCCTTTTTTGATGGAAAGATCCGGGTTGGGGATGATTTTGGCAATGTCAATTTCATTTACGGTGCCCAGGCCGTTGCATCGAGGACATGCACCCTGGGGTGAGTTAAAGGAGAAAGTATGCGGTGCCGGTTCGTTGTATGAAATGCCAGTGGTGGGGCACATCAACTGCCGGCTGAAATAACGGGGTTCTTTGCTGCCGGCTTCGAGTGCCATAATAATCCCCTTTCCATGTTGCATGGCAAGGGTAATCGAGTCTTTCAGCCTTTTCAGTCCGGTGCTTTCAACCAGCATTTTATCAATTACCAATTCAATAAAGTGTGCCTTATAGCGGTCGAGCTTCATGCCTGGCTTTGCCTCCGTGAGCTCACCGTCGACCCGCACGTTCAGAAAACCCTTTCGCCTTACCTGTTCAAAAACTTCTTTGTAATGTCCTTTGCGGCCTTTGACAAGGGGTGCCAGGATATAGATTTTTTTCCCTTCGTACCGGCTAAGCATCAGGCTGATGATCTGTTCGTCGGTGTATTTCACCATGGGCTCACCGGTGTTGTAGGAATAGGCAATGCCGGCCCTGGCAAACAGCAATCGTAAAAAGTCGTATATTTCTGTGATGGTGCCGACAGTTGAGCGCGGGTTTTTACCGGTAGTCTTCTGTTCGATGGCAATCACCGGACTCAATCCGGTAATTTTGTCCACTTCGGGCCTTTCCATATTGCCCAGGAATTGCCTTGCGTAAGCCGACAGGGTTTCCATATAACGGCGCTGGCCTTCGGCATAAATGGTATCAAAAGCAAGAGACGATTTGCCGCTTCCGCTTAACCCTGTGATTACGGTAAGCTGGTTACGGGGGATGGAAACATCAATGTTCTTAAGGTTGTGAACACGTGCGCCGAATACATTGACTTCTCCTGTTTCGAGGGCTGTGGTTTCTACTGATCTGGCCAATTTTTGTCTCCGGGTCGCTTAAGGTTCTGGAATAAAATCACTGAATGGTGCGTCCGCCTTCATCGGGAAGCACAACTTCATAAACCCTGGTGGCATGATCAGGGAGGAAATTCTGTCGCAGCCAGGGGTTAAACTGTTTGATAATTTTATAATTGGTTGAATGACCGATGGCAAAATCGGCGATATTGGGTATTTCTTTGTCAACAGCAATGGTATGCGTTGATATTACCGGGTAATAATCGTCTTCGCCAATATGAAAACCATATGCCGAAGGATTTTCGGTGATCAGTTTATGCGCAATCAGTCTGAAAACATAGCGGGCAGTCTCTTCATTCAGCAGTAAATCGTAATAATTGCTTGTTTTTTGTTTGTTGATCTGGTTTTCTACACCGTTTCTTCCGGCATTGTATGTGGCGGCAGCCATGGTCCAGCTCCCGAATTCCTTGTACGATTGCAGCAGGTATTTGCAGGCAACTTCGGTTGAACGGGCCAGGTCGTAACGTTCATCCACAGCGGTATTCACTTCAAGTCCGTATTCTTTGGCCGTTGACTCGAGGATTTGCCATACGCCGACTGCTTTGGCCGGTGATACTACATTTTCGAATCCGCTTTCGGCCATGGCCAGGTATTTAAAATCGTCAGGTACACCGTACTTTTTAAGGATGGGCTCAATGACCTTGAAATAGCGTTTGGTTCTTTTCAGCACCATCAGCGTGCGCGAGTGCCAGTAGCCATTTACCAGCATTTCCTTGTCGAGGCTTTCACGTGTATCGAAATTGTTGAGCGGAACTGCTTCCCCGGCAAATTCCAGTTCGTCGGGCAGACTGAAAGGCTCTGTCAGTGCCGGCATTCTTTCGGGAATGGCTGGCGTGCCCTCATTACCTGTAAAACTTTGAATGGATAAAAACAACCCTATCACGCACAGCGCGCCGGCGACAAAAACCACCGGACGCAACCATGCTCCTAAACTACTGTGTGACCTCATGCTCTTCTGCGAAAAATAAGTTATATTCCTTTGTACGGAATAATGCAAAGTTAGTTAAAAGCTTTTTCAATTTTTTGCATACCCGAAAGCGAATTTTTATGTTTTTTCAGAAGAGGTAATTGAAGCCTGCAAAAATGCCAAATGAATAAGGGTGTACATTGTATCCGGCATTTTTATCAATGGGATTGAAGTAATACCTGAACCTGGGTTCGAGTGTAAAGGCAAAACGTTTGTAAACGGGATATTCAAAGCCCAGGCCAAAGGAACCCAGGTAATTCACCGTGGTGATGTCATCGGTTACAGCATCAATGGCATCATTGTCGAGGTATATTTTTGTGCCAACCAGAATATTGGTAACCAGTCCGCCGGAAAAGCAGAAGTCGAACCGGCGGTCGATGATTTTGTATTTTAACAATAAGGGTAATTCAACATACTCGAAATACTGATCGAGGGTTGTGTTGCTTTCCACTTCGGACTCTACCTTGATTGCCGACGGTGCATTCAGGTAGCTGTAATAACGGCTATCGGCATCGCCGGCCACGGTATTCAATTCGAGCTGGTTATTCAGCGACACTTTACGGCCTGTCTGGTCGGTGATTTCACCCTTGATAACGCCTGTGGAGTTAATCACCGAAATACTTTTTTCACTTTCATTGTTTCCGTCGAAAATGCTGGCGGCATAAGTATTGTATTGTGTTTCGGCCGAAGTTTTATGCTGTCCGTAGCGCGAATAATACATACCCGATTGGATGGTAAGGCGTTTGCCACTGGTAACGGCAATTTTTACACCACCTGCATAGGCCATTACGCCGCTTTCATATTCGTTGAATTCGTCAACAACGGCGGCATAGGATTTGTCCGATTGTATGCTCCGGTAGGAATAAAGCGGGGCCATTTCGGTTCCGAACGACCAGGTACGGCCTATATCAGCAGATTTTTCAGCTTCTGCTGGAATGTTGTACTGCGCCAGTAACAATGCTTCTGCCTCTTCGGGCGTTATGGTGCGCATGTTAGCCATACGGTCAAAGGTATGGGGAACCCTGGCCGAAGGCACGAAAACTAATTTCACTGGCAGAGGTGTCAACCCGTTGTTCTCAACAGCTGTGGCAAGGAGGACATTATCGCCGGTTGCATGATTTGTAACAACAACCGGGTAATCAGTTTTTAAAGCGTTTTCACGGGCATTGTGGTATGCGTCAGCGTTTGACAATATAACCTGTTTTTCAGCAGGCACAGGGGTTAAGGGGGTTACCTTTTCAGGGACTGGCTGAATGCCGTCCGGAGCAGGCTGAACTGTTTCATTTGCAGGGGTATGCCGATCACTTGGGGATCCAACCGCTGAATCCGTTCTTCCTGTGGTATTTACAGGCTGATGTTGTGCAACACCCTTCAGGTGTTTGCTGTCATTACTATTGTTTCCCAGGTAATAGGCAATGCCTATGGCTGTTACGATTGCCATACCGGCAGCAATGCGAAAAAAGAGCAGCAATGCTTTTTTCTTTTTCCGTTCATGTAATTTCAGCGCTATGTTGTCCCAGACTTCCTCAGGCGGATCCTGTTGGAAGCCGGACAGCTTTTTGCTGAAATAGCGGTCAATGTTTTCTCTGTTTGCGTCCATGGCTCAGTATGTTTGAACCGATTTCAGATAATACTTGTTTACTTTCTCCTGCAAAATGGCTCTGGCCCTTGAAAGATTCGATTTTGATGTGCCTTCGCTTATCTGCAGCATTTCACCAATCTCTTTGTGCGAGTATCCTTCGAGTGCGTACAGGTTGAAAACAACCCGGTATTGGTGTGACAATTCCCCGATCATTCTTACCAGTTCGGCAGCGTCTATGTCGGCTATTATCTGCCCGTCGTCCTGGTTTCCGGTTTCTTTCATTTCATCAATGCCAACCTGCTTGTAATGAAGCCTGTACCGTTCAAGTGCAGTGTTTACCATCACTTTTCTAATCCATCCTTCAAAAGCACCCTTAAAACCAAATTGCTGAATTTTTTCGAATACCTTGATAAAACCATCCTGCAGAATGTCCTGTGCATCATCGCGGTTACCGGCATAGCGCAAGCATATCCCGTACATCTTCACTTTGAACATGTCGTACAATTCGCGCTGGGCCAGTGGATCGTTCTCCTGACAACCACGAACTACCTTATGTAACTGATCTACCAAATACACATGATGTAAACTCAAAAATAAGGCTTTCTGTTTAATTCACCTTGTTTCTTCGTTTCAAATATCTGATGATCAAATACAGGAATTGGTTGCGTGCCCATGTGCTTTTTTACCGGCAATCCGGTGTTCGTTATCGGACAGTGTTTGTATCATAAGCGAACAAATTTTTGCCTTGCTATGCCGGCAATATACAATGACATTAGCTTATAAATAAAAGAAAATCATAATAATACGCGTGGTGGTATAAAATTTGATTTGCTGTTACCACACATTAACCTGTTTATTCATGATTACGATCAAAAACCTGCACAAATCGTATGTTACCGGTAGCAATTCGTTGCATGTACTGAAAGGACTAAGCCTCGAGATTGAAGAGGGTGAAATGGTCTCGATAATGGGGGCCTCCGGATCGGGCAAGTCGACTTTGCTGAATGTACTGGGCATACTTGATAATTACGATTTGGGAGAATACCACCTGAACGGTATTTTTATCAAGGATATTAGCGAGACCAAGGCGGCCCAGCTGCGTAACCAGACCATTGGTTTCGTCTTCCAGAGTTTTAATCTCATATCGTTCAAAAATGCAATGGAAAACGTTGCTCTTCCTCTGTATTACCAGGGCGTAAACCGCAGGAAACGGAACCAGATAGCCATGGAATACCTCGACAGGGTTGGGTTAAAGGACTGGTGGATGCATCTGCCCAGTGAACTGTCGGGCGGACAAAAGCAACGCATCGCCATTGCCCGTTCACTTATTTCCAAGCCCAAAGTAATACTGGCCGATGAACCCACCGGAGCGCTCGATTCGGTTACCTCAATGGAGGTGATGGACCTGCTTCAGGAAATAAACGACGAGGGCATTACCATGCTGATTGTAACGCATGAACACGACATTGCCCTGAGGACACAACGGTCAATTAAACTGAAGGATGGGGTAATTGAAACCATTACTTACCATAAATCGACTTATAAAGCCGTATCATCATTTTAATACCCGCAGCAATGTTCGATCTCGATAAATGGCAGGAAATTCTGAGTACCATCAACAAGAACCGGATGAGAACTTTTCTGACCGGTTTCAGTGTAGCCTGGGGCATTTTTATGCTTATTGTGCTGCTGGGTTCAGGCAAGGGCCTGCAGAACGGGATCAATTCCCAGTTCAGACAGGACGCAGTGAATACCATGTGGTTCGGTCCGGGTACCACCAGCAAAACCTTCGAGGGCTTGAAGTCGGGACGCGAAATAAGGTTTACCGATGAGGACTATGAGTTTGTGCGCGACAGGCTCGAGGGAGTTGACAAGATATCTGCCAGGTTTTACATGTGGCAGAACAGGGTGATATCCTATAACAAAGAATACGGGGTTTTTGATCTGATATGTGTGCATCCCGATTTTCAGGCCATTGAGAACGCATCAATAGCAGAAGGCAGGTACATTAATGATATTGATATAAAAAAGCGCAGAAAGGTAGCCATAATTGGCAGGCCGGTAAAAGAAGCCCTGTTTAAAAATGGCAAAAATCCCATTGGCGAATACATAAAGATCAACAACGTATTGTTTCAGATTGTGGGTGTATTTACCGATAAAAATGAACGCGACGAAACAAGGGTTTATTTGCCCGTTTCCACCGCACAGATGATATCGGGTGGGGCCAACCGCATTCATAACCTGAGCATAACCAGCACGCTCAGTGCCAAGGAAAGCGAGGAATTCGAAAAGAAACTACGTGCCGAGTTTGCCAAGCGACACAGGTTTGACAAGGAGGACATGAATGCCATGTGGATTTCCAATACCATTAAGGAGTACAAAATGTTTTCCAACCTCTTCATGGGCATTCAGATCTTTGTTTCCATTATAGGCGCTTTTACTATTATAGCTGGTATTGTAGGTGTGAGCAATATTATGATCATTGTGGTAAACGAGCGCACTAAAGAGATTGGTATCCGCAAAGCCATTGGGGCAACACCTTTTTCAATTGTGGGCATGATTTTGCTCGAAGCGGTATTCATAACCGGTATTGCGGGTTATGTTGGATTACTGCTGGGCATTGGTGTGCTCGAAGGGGTATCAACCATACTTCCCGAAAATCCGTTTTTCCTCAACCCCGAAGTCGATTTTACAATTGCAATAATATCTACACTGGTATTGGTATTGGCTGGCACTTTTGCAGGATTGATGCCTGCATTGAAGGCCTCACGCATCAGGCCGGTGGTGGCATTAAGAGATGAATAAATAAAACACGGGCTATGTTCGACAGAGATAGGTGGTTTGAGATTTACAGTACGTTACGGAGCAACAAGCTCAGGACGTTTATGACAGCCTTCGGGGTGTTCTGGGGTATACTCATGCTCATCATTATGGTAGGTTCAGGAAACGGACTCCGGAACTCAGTTTTCGATGGCTTTCAGGACTTTGCCACCAACAGCGCTTTTATCTGGACACGACAAACCACCCTGCCGTATAAGGGACTCCCACGGGGCAGATACTGGAATTTCAACAATGCCGATATGAAGGCCCTGAAAGATAACATCCCCGAAATCGGCTACCTGGCGCCCCGACTTCAACCCTGGTCGGGCAACGGCGAGAACAACGTAGTACGCGGCATAAAAACCGCCTCGTATGATATTTTTGGCGATTATCCGGCCTTTTTCAGGATTGATCCGGTAACAATGCTTTCGGGCAGAGAAATCAACGATATTGATATACTGGAAAAGAGAAAAGTGGCAGTGATCGGAAACCGGGTGCGGGACGAGCTCTTTGAAAAGGGAGAGGAGCCCATTGGTAAGTATATCCGTATCAGGGGTGTGTACTTTCAGGTGGTTGGTGTATTTGAACCCCGGAATAAGAACATGAGTTTTGGCAACGACAAGGAGAAAACCGTTTTCATTCCCTTTACCTCGCTGCAGGTAGCTTACAACATGGGCGACGAGGTGCATTTTCTGGCGGTTACAGCCAGGAACAATACCTCGGTGGCAGTGGTTGAAAAAAAGGTCATGGCCCTGCTGGCCGAGCGCAATAAGGTTGCACCCGAAGATGAACAAGCCTTTGGCCATTTTAACCTCGAAAAGGAATTTGAGCAGATGAACGGGTTATTCAATGGCATCAACGTGCTTATATGGATTGTAGGTATAGGGACACTTTTTGCCGGAGTGGTTGGGGTAAGCAACATTATGCTCATTGTTGTAAAGGAAAGAACAAAGGAAATTGGCATTCAGCGTTCAATTGGTGCCACGCCCTGGAAAATTACCGGTCAGATACTGATGGAAAGTGTGGCATTGACCTCTTTTTCGGGGATGATCGGGTTGGTGCTGGGTGTGAGTATTCTCGAAATGATCAATTACCAGATGGTAAGTTCCGGGGCTGAAGCCGAAATGTTCAAGAATCCGGGCGTGGATTTCAATATAGCACTGACAGCCTTGATTGTGCTCATTTTTGCCGGATTGTTCGCAGGGTTTATTCCGGCACAGAAGGCGGTCAGTATTAAACCCGTCGAAGCCCTCCGGGCCGAGTAATCTTTTTGTTATTTTTCTATACAAAATCATGAATTCACTTCAAAAAGTATCAGTTGTAGCGCGTCATTGCGAACGAAGTGAAGCAATCTTAATCACTAACACCAGATTGCTTCATCCGCTCCGCTACTTCGCAATGACGATCAGACTTTGCGCAGTGGACTCAATCATCAAATCAACAAATCAACAAATCAACAAATCAACAAATAAATAGCTTATCTCCATGAAAAAAGTTTTTAAGATTCTTCTGCTGGTAGTGGTTGTCGTAGCCATTTTGGGCACATTGGTTTTTTTGTACCAGAAATCGCGCAAAAGGCCCGTGATATATGAAACCAAATCGCCCTTCATATCTGATGTGGTAAAGAAGACGGTTGCCACCGGCTCGGTAGTGCCGCGCAAGGAAATAGATATTAAACCTCAGGTATCCGGCATCATCGAGGAAATTTTCATAGAGGCCGGTAATCATGTGAAGAAAGGCGATCTGATTGCACGTGTGAAGATTATCCCGAATATGGTGGCACTGAACAATGCCGAATCGAGACTGAATAAAGCCAAAATCAATTTCGAGGATTCGAAATTGGTATATGAGCGGCAAAAAAAGGTATATGAACAAGGGGTGATTCCTGAGGCCGAGTTTCAGCAATTCCGTCTGGCCTATATGAACGCGATGGAAGAACTCGAAACTGCCGAATCACATCTCCAGCTGATCAAGGAGGGCGTATCCAAAAAATCGGGTAATACCACCAACACCCTCATCAGGTCAACCATACAGGGAATGGTATTGGATGTTCCCGTTGAAGTGGGCAATTCGGTTATCGAATCCAACACATTCAACGAAGGCACTACCATTGCCAGCGTGGCCGATATGGGCGAAATGATCTTCGAGGGAAAAGTCGATGAAACAGAAGTCGGGAAACTCCGGTTGGGCATGCCGCTGATTCTTTCTGTCGGCGCCATTGAAGATGAAAAATTCGATGCCGTGCTGGAATACATAGCTCCCAAAGGCAAGGAAGAGAACGGCGCCATACAGTTTGAAATAAAGGCCGATGTCCGACTTAAGGAAAACGCTTTTGTAAGGGCCGGATACAGCGCCAATGCCGATATTGTGCTCGAAAGACGCGACAGTGTGATGGTAATCCCCGAGAGCCTGATCAGCTTTGAAAAAGAAGGGGATTCGGCCTTTGTGGAAATCGAAACACAACCCCAGATCTTTGAAAAGCGGTTTATCCAGACCGGCCTGTCCGACGGGGTGAATATTGAGATCAAAACCGGACTGGGCATAAACGACAAACTCAAAGGGCAGGTGAAGGAAACAGAAAAGGATAAGAAAGCTGACGAAAGCAGTCAGGGATAAAAAATATGGTTTAACAATAGCAATTTCAGGTAGTTCTTCTTGTTTAATTTTAGGTTTATTTTAGGTTAGTGTGGAGCCCTGCGGCATATTACTGCAGGGCTTTTGCATTTGGGGTAAAGTGCAGAATGACAACCGTATAAATCGTTGGTCAAAATTGTTATTCATTATTGAAAATTCTCTTTCCGAAATGTAACAAAACTGTTGATAAAGTTGTTAATAAGTATTATATTAGCTTAGTTTAACAGATCAAACTTAATTGGTTAAGATTTGTTTAACTACGTTGATTTTGGGCAATATTACTAACTAAATTTTATACGCTATGCTTGATGTAAAGTACAATATCAAAAGTCTGATCTCAAGCATTTACGAATGCCAGAAGAAAATCATCATTAACCGGAGGTTTATCCGGGAGCTGGAATCGGAGGGGCATGATACCAACAATCTGAAGAGTGAGATTGGTGATTTGGAAAGAAGAATCGGTGAGTTTCAGAAAGAACTCAGAAAAAGGTATCAGTTTACTTATTAATTGTTTGGTCGTTTTTTCTGCATAAACAAAAAACCACTCCGCAAAGAGTGGTTTTTGTTTTTAATCTATTTTACGTTTGATGAACCACCAGTCGTGCAAAGTAAGGCTCACCAGAAACGAGTGACTGGTTTCCTGTATCAATCCCTTGTCGAGGGTACCATTCCTACCCAGGTTATAGGATAAATTGATACTGGTTTTGTTTTGCAGGAACGGCAGACCCACACCCAGGGTTAACCCTTTGTCAGTATAATCCTGGCCTGATATTTCAATGTAGGATGTCTCGTAATAAAATCCTGCACGCAGGCTTACACCGGCAAAATATCCCCATTTGCTGTAATTACCGGGGATATATTCCAAACCGGTTCTGATGCCGTGGCTGTTGATGTAGTCAATGTCCGGATCATCCGATTCGGTTTCCGACCAGTTGTGGTAAATATAATCGGCCGTAAATGTCAACCTGTTTTTATAAGTGAGGGCAAAACCACCTCCGGCATACAGCGGAAAATCAAAGGTGCCCCGGCTGTCGACACGGTCGTACGATATGGTGCCTTCGGTATCGTTAATGGTGGTTTCGTGTTTAAAGTTTAACTTGTGTTGGTTGCCGAAGACTCCGCCCAGGGTTAGAAAATAGTGTTTACCGATGGGTGTAAAATATTGCAATCCAAAATCGGCATACACCTTGTTGAGGTATGATGTTCTGTCGGCGTTCACTTCTATGCCGGTGCGACTGTCGGCCATTTTTTCGCTGTGTTCGATATTGCCGAAAAGATAGGTGAAGTTTACCCCCAGGCTCAGCCGTTTGAAAAGCAGGTAGGAATTATCCCAGTAGAAATGGGTAAGGCCACCGCTGCCGGAGCTGGTAACCTCATATTCTTCGAAAGTGGTTCCTACAATAGGTTGCATGGTTTTGACTTTGTAACCGACTTCACTATAAGGAGCTATACCAATACTCGACGACCAGTTTTTCATCACGCGGAATCCCATAGCCACCTGGTTGAGGTTGACATCGTGGCCCCGCTGAAGATCCTCATAGCGGGTTTTATAGGAAACGAAATCACCGCCAATGCCAAAATCGAAAAAGAATGATACTCTGTCGATGGTATGGCAGGCTGCCGGATTTACATTGTTGAGGTAGAATGGCGACGAAAGTGCAATTCCGGTTCTGCCCATGGCCAGGTTTCGTGCGAAACCCCTGGGGTTGATTTTACCCACGCCAAACATCGAATAGGGCATGTGATTTCGCTCCTGGGCCGGCGATACTACCTGAAAGGCAATTAGAATCAGTGCAATATATAGCTTTTTCATCCTTGGGTCGTTACTCGTAAATCAGATAATAAACCTTAAGTTTCACCTTGTTTTCGGGGTGCTGCTGGCTGCCGAAAATCACCCTGTCAACAGTTTTATATAAATAGTCGGGCGTAACACACAGCAACATGGCAGGAACCTGATCGGTTTCCTCGGTAAGTTTTGCCTCGAGAAAGCCGCTCACATCAAACCGGTACCAGGTTTCTTCCTGGTACAGCTGGTCTATTTGCAATGTGGCAATTTGTTCATCCCCGTATTTGTTAGCGATGCCGGCCAGAAAGTGATTCCTGTTGTTGGAGTTGTATAGGCTCAGGTTTTCGGGCAGCGCAATGTCGGCATAGGTGTTGCGGAGCGGCTCCAGCTCCAGCGTGGCATCGAGTATTTTAATGTTGTTGTAAACCGACAGTAAATTCTGCAGGTAAGGAATTTCAACGCGCGTAACCAGTCCGATACCCGACATAACATAGGTGCAACCTTTTGCGTAGCTGGCGGCTGGCACTTTCTGGGAGAGTTCATCGGGAAAATCAACCTCCGGATTGTGCAGCTCAAAATGATTGAACATCAGGTCGTAATCGTCGCTTTGAGGTGCAAAATCAAAGTATTTATATAGGGTTGAGTACCCTGTTGGATAATGATAGTACAACCGCATGGTGGGCTTACTTAAGGTGGGGCTGTTGCTCGAAGGAAATTGAAATCCGAGCACGGCTTTGTTGCCGGTATCGTAAGTAAGCATCATGCCCCTGAAATAACTCAAAAAGTCTTGTTCGTCTGTAACCCTGTCGTCGCTTTCTTTCATCAGGTCAAACAATTCACTGCCAAAGGCAGGGTCGAGGTTAATCCACACCGTATCGCTCGAATTCGGGCGGGGGTAAAACGAACCATAGCCAAACAGGTCGGTAAACGCCGATATGGTATCGTTGTTATAAAAATACCCGTCGGTGTTGGGTTTCAGTAAGGCATTTAACCGGTGGGCTGCAATGCCGAATACCTGGGTGGTATCGCCTGTGTAATACCCGTTGTACTTCATAAAAAGCTTCAACGAATCGAAAACTGCGTCGTTATCTATATCCAGCGAAGTACTGGGCATTATAACCCTGAAATAGGCATTGGCCGTAATGGTTCCAAACTCCGGGTCTTGATATCTGCCAATCACCATTTGCTGATCAGTTAACCCCGATGTCTTAATCGAATCCATCATCACCGTGTAGGTATGCACGGTAAAGGTATCGGTGAACTGCATACTGGTTTTGATTTCCACCTTGTCGGTCCCAATGTCAAAAGGGGCATCCTGGTCGGCACATGAAAGCAGGGCCAGCAGTATAATACAAATTGAAAAATATCGGATCATTTACAGTCTTTGTTTAAACTTAGCAAAATAAACCACGCCTCAAAGCGTTTGAAAATAAAATATACCATGTACTGTATATTTATCGACAGTAATCATGTTTTTATCTACTATTGAAAACCCAAGTTAAATATTGTTAAAATGCATGGCTACTATAATCTACAAAACAAATGTAATTTGAATTGGTAGATAAAAATATTTATTTCATCTTTATATTTTTAAACAATATCGAAAATGTTTTATTAATCCTTTGATACGCTTTATGTTTGCTAAATATCCCATTCGTTAAAAATTATTAATTACCATTACAGAACGCTAAATTGTAAAAAAAAGCGTTTATATTCATCGCAAATTTAAAACAGCTAAAAGCAAAATTTATTACAATGAAAATAGCAAGAAATCTTTTATTACTGGGACTTTTTGTCATATCGACAGTTACAACTGTTATTTCCTGCAAGGGCGGAGATGATGATGATGATTTAATTGGCAACTGGATTGAACTGGATGACCTTGGCGGTGATGCGCGTTCCGAAGCGGTTGCTTTTTCAATTGGTAACGTTGGTTATGTTGGTACAGGTTATAATGGTGAAGATCACCTAAAGGACTTCTGGTCTTTTAATACTGAGACAAATAAGTGGATTGAAGTTGCTTCACTCCCCGAAAATGCCTCACCCAGAATATCGGCTGTTGCTTTTAGCGCTGCCGGCAAGGGTTACGTTGGCACAGGTTGGAATGGCGACGAAAGGCTGGCTGATTTTTGGGTGTACAACCCCGAAAGCAACACCTGGGATACCCTCAATGCCAGTGCAGGCGATGCTCCTTCGGCCCGTTATGGCGCCGTTGCATTCAGCGTTAACGATATTGGTTATGTAGGTACCGGTTACGATGGCAGTACACTGCTCGATTTTTATGCGTATAACCCAGCCAGCAATACCTGGAGCCCTGTTGCCAACTATCCTACCAAGGTTCGGGAAGCAGTTGCCTTTGTGCTAAACAACAAAGGATATGTTGTCACTGGGGAGAAAAACGGTGAACATATTAACGATTTTAATATGTATGATCCTGAAACCAATGCCTGGACATACATGAGAAAAGTGTCACCTGTAAGTGATGAGGACTATGATGACAGTTATACCATTATTCGTAAAAAGGCAGTGGCATTTGTGGTGGGTTCCAAAGCCTATGTAACAGCAGGTGACCTCAACAGCTCAAATAAAACCGACACATGGGAATATGATGCTTCAACAGATGAATGGACAGCCAGAACTAATTTCGAAGGCACTGCACGCAATAATGCTGTGGCTTTTTCAACCGCAAATGGCCGTGGTTTTGTTTGCACTGGACAAAGTAGCACATCCTATTTTGATGACTTATGGGAATTCCGACCAGCAGATGAATACGATGACGAAGACTAGAAACCTTCATACAACAGGCAAAGGGAAGCGGGTGGTTTACCCGCTTCTTTTTGTTTTATTGTCAGGGATCATCGCTTTTAATATTTACCGCATAATTGATCATCGGAGTCCATACGAAGTTAAACCCTATAAAACCGATAATGGCTGGGGTTACAGGATATCGGCCAAAGAGAAAATTTTTATTGAGCAGCCTTTTATCCCCGGTTTACCGGGTAAAAAGTCCTTTCCCACCAGACGTACTGCCCGCAAAACGGGAGAACTGGTACTTCACCGTCTACAACATCAGAAATTGCCTGCTTTCACCAAAGAAGACCTTACACAGGTGGGACTCGACAGCGTGGGTAACCTTAGACATGCGCCATGAACCGGATTAACTGCCTCATTGTGGACGATGAACCGGCTGCACTTGAGCTGCTCGAAAGTTACATTGGCAAGGTTTACTTTCTTACCCTGGTAAAGAAATGCCAGACAGCCATTGAGGCAATGAAGATTCTCGAAGAAAATCAGATCGACCTCCTTTTTCTGGATATTCATATGCCCGGGGTAAACGGCATTCAGTTGCTGAAGAGTCTTATCAACAGGCCTGCAGTAATTTTCACCACCGGATACAGGGAATATGCCTTTGAAGGATTTGAAAATGACGCGGTTGACTTTCTACTTAAGCCTTTTGATTTCGACAGGTTTTTAAAGGCCGTGAACAAAGCCGGCAACCTTTTCCAGAAGACCAGCCGGCAACCTGAATACAGTCCTGAACGGCAACGCTTTATTTTTGTAAAAGCCGATTATAAGCTGGTTAAAATAAATGTCGACGATATACTTTACGTCGAAGGCCTGAAGGACTATATTAAAATCTTCACCCGGCAGAAGCTCATTCTGACGCTCATGTCTATGAGCGCCATCGAGGAAAAACTACCTTCCGAAGCATTTTTCAGGGTACACCGTTCGTATATCATTGCCGTCGGAAAAATCGATTCAGTTAGCCGGCACCGCGTGATCATCGGCGATAAATTCATCCCGGTCAGCATTCCCTACCGTAACCGGTTTTATACGTATATCGACAAATCGACCTGAATCCTATAAATGTATTACCTCGCCGTAGGCAGCGGCTGCAGCTTCCATAATGGCCTCCGACATGGTAGGATGCGGATGGATTGCCTTGATAAGCTCGTGTCCAGTTGTTTCGAGTTTCCGCGAAACCACCAGTTCCGCGATCATCTCGGTTACATTGTCGCCAATCAGATGCGCCCCTAATAATTCACCGTATTTTGCATCAAAGATCAGCTTAACAAAACCATCTTTGTTTCCGCCAGCGCTTGCCTTTCCCGAAGCCGTATAAGGGAATTTTCCCGTTTTAATCTCATACCCGGCTTCTTTGGCTGCTTTTTCAGTCAGTCCTACCGAAGCAACCTCGGGAAGGGTATAGGTGCAACCCGGAATGTTTCCGTAATTCACGGGTTCGGGGTTCTTTCCGGCTATCTTTTCAACACAAACAATGGCTTCGGCCGAGGCAACGTGCGCCAGTGCGGGTCCGCCCACAATGTCGCCAATGGCGTAAATACCTTCGATGTTGGTGTGGTAGAATTCATCGGTTTTTACCTTTCCTTTTTCGAGTGCTATACCCAGCTTCTCAATCCCTATATCTTCGAGGTTAGGTGTAATACCCACTGCCGAAAGCACTATCTCGGCTTCGCGTTTTTCAACACCCTTTGGTGTTTTAATGCTAACCTGGCACAATTTACCTGAAGTATCAACCGATTCAACCATCGACGAGGTCATCACCTCCATCCCGGCTTTTTTAAACGACCGCTCAAGCTGCTTTGACACCTCTTCGTCTTCGAGGGGCACAATAGTAGGTAAAAACTCAACCAGCGTAACTTTGGTGCCAATGGCGTTGTAGAAATGAGCGAATTCACTGCCAATGGCCCCGGAACCGACAACTACCATTGAACCGGGCTGTTTGGTGAGTGTCATGGCCTGGCGGTAACCGATAATCTTTTTGCCGTCCTGCTTCAGATTGGGCAATTCCTTCGAACGCGATCCGGTGGCCAGGATGATATTTTTGGCTGTTACATTCGTTTCTTTTCCGTCTTTATCGGTCACCGACACCGTATGATTATCCACCAGCCTGCCATAACCTGCCAGGTGATCTATTTTGTTTTTTTTGAAAAGGAATTGCACACCCTTGCTCATGCCTTCGGCCACTCCACGGCTGCGTTCAACCATTTTTGTCAGATCGGGAACGGCTTCTCCTTTTAAGGCGACGCCATAATCCTGCGCATGCTTCAGGTAACTGTATACCTGTGCGCTCTTAAGCAGGGCTTTGGTAGGTATGCATCCCCAGTTAAGGCATATACCCCCCAGTTCGGCCTTTTCCACTACGCCGGTTTTCATTCCAAGTTGCGAAGCCCTTATGGCGGCAACATAACCACCGGGTCCGCTACCAATAACAATCAGATCGTAATTCATATGTATACTGTTTTGATTTTCTGTTTACGGTTGCATGTTTTTCTGTATGATAAGCAAAATTAAGCCGTTTTTGTTCGAAAACTGCTGCACGATTACCGGCGTTTCCCGTTACTGATCTTTATCCACCGCCGTTTATGGTATTTCTCGAGCAATACCCTTGCTGGTGTAAATGGTGTGGTTTCGCCCTGCAACACTTTCCGTTCATAAACTTTCAGCATTTGCTGAATTCTTTTGTCGTTGTAAAAACTGTCCTGCAGGTTCTGGTCAATGGTTTCGTACATCCAGTAACGCGACTGTTCCATTCTTTTTCTTTCGAAATGACAGTTGTGGTGGGTTAATGCCATGTATTCCAGTACGGTGTCCCATACGTTGTCAATGCCTTTATTCAGCTTTGACGAACAGGTCATTACTTTGGGAATCCAGCCCGAGTCGGTTGGCGGAAACAGGTGAAGGGCATTGCTGTACTCGCTTTTAGCACGTTCGGCTCTGGCAATGTTTCCACCGTCGGCTTTGGTGATGGCAATGGCATCGGCCATTTCCATGATACCTCTTTTAATACCCTGTAATTCATCACCGGCACCTGCCAGCATCAGCAGCAGAAAAAAGTCAACCATGGAATGCACGGCCGTTTCGCTTTGTCCCACGCC
Source organism: Bacteroidales bacterium (assembly GCA_016938095.1). Taxonomy (GTDB): domain Bacteria; phylum Bacteroidota; class Bacteroidia; order Bacteroidales; family UBA10428; genus UBA5072. The sequence continues at coordinate 2,824 of JAFGVG010000161.1, read as the reverse complement.
AACAGTTTCTACAAAAATGGTATCGAATCCGGCAGCTTCGCACAATATAATGGTTTCCCTTGTTTTACGGGCAACCCCGCCCAATGACCCCGATGAAGGCGAAGGCCTGATAAAGGCCATGGGCTCGGCCGATAACTGTTCCATACGGGTTTTATCGCCCATGATGCTGCCTTTGCTTCGCTCGCTGCTGGGATCAATGGCCAGCACGGCAAGCCGACGGTTATTTTTTATCAATAACATTCCCAGGGCCTCGATAAACGAGCTCTTACCCACACCGGGTACGCCGGTTATGCCAACGCGAACCGACTGACCTGACAACGGCAGGCAGTTTTCAATAATTTCCTGGGCCAGTTCATTGTGTTCGGGCAACGAACTTTCGGTAAGTGTAATGGCCTGGCTCAACATAATGCGGTTACCGGTGCGGATGCCTTCGAGAAATTCATCCAGCGAAGGCAGTTTTCGCCGTTTTTGTTTATGAAGCCGGATCGATTCCTCGCTGATATCAGGCGGCCGGACCACGCCGTTGCTTACACTGAGTGCACTTTTATTTGAAGGGCCTTTCATCAGGCTGTTTCGCGGTTATTACTGGGGGTGACTGGTACTTTGTTTCCTTATAACCGCGTTGATCCACAAAACTATTCTCGATTGCCTTGGATCGTTGGTGATAATCGTAATGGCCTTTTTTTGGTTACCTTCGCGCCCCGCGGTGTTAAACACGGCCCTGATGACGGTGGTGTCGCCGGGAGCAATGGTTGTTTTAGCGGGTTGTACGGCAGTGCAACCGCAACTGGCCGTTACTTTCCGGATGAAAAGGGTGCTTTTACCGGTATTGGTTAGTTTAAACGAGTGTTCAACAACTTCTTTGTCCGATATGGTTCCGAAATTGTGCTCGCGACTGTCGAATTCAGCCCTTGCTGCATTGGCCAGATCTTCGGCCGACAGTTGTGAAAAGTCTTCTTTGATGATGGCGGTTATATTAATGCGGTTATTGGCAACAGCTTGTCCGTTGATCAGCAGATCGAGCCTGTCTACAGCATAATCCCAGTTGCTGAGGGTTGCAGTGCGGTATTCAATTTCAATAACGCCCTCCTGCCCGGGTCCAAGTGTTTCGGGCACAACCCGTATACCCAGGTGAGGCGGAATTTTCCGGAAAGTAACCGATGCCGGCAGACTGTCGGAGCGGTTCATAATTCGTATGTTGTAACTGCCTGTTTTGCCTTTGACAATTTCACCGAAGGTGGCATAAATGGTCTGCAGCCGCAGTTCGCCAATGGTATACCGGTAAACCTCTTCCATTTGCTGGGTGGGAATTACAACACCTCTAATGTATAACACCGACTGGGACGCATCGGCATTGCTGTTGATCTGAATGGTGGTGGTAATGGCACCAGACTGCCGTAGCGGAATAAAACACACCCGTATGGTATCCGATTTACCCGGCAATACCGGTTGGCGTGTCCACTCCGGAATAGCACAACCACACGAGCTTTTCACTTCGTTGATGATGAGTGGAGATTTTCCGTAATTGGTAAAGGCAAATTCGCAGGTGATATTACCTGCATTTTCCTTTACCGTGCCGAAATTAAACTCGGTTTCAGAAAATTTCATAATGGGTTTCGACTGCGCATGAATGGCAGTTGCCGGCAAAAGAGCCAGCGCTATAAGTAATCCTGCTTTCTGTAACATACAACAAGAAATGTAGTTTGATCAAAGATATAAAAAAACCGTGAACCCGATGATTTCGTATTTTTGTAAAAACACCGGTATGCAAATTGTCCCAACCGACGATGGATCAGATACGCTTTATGTTCCGGAAATTAACGAACATTATCATTCGGTTTTCGGAGCCATTACCGAGTCGGATTGGGTGTTTATCCGGTCGGGTTTGCAGTTCAGCCATCAACCGGAAAATATCAGCGTTTTTGAGGTGGGTTTCGGAACCGGGCTCAATGCCTTGCTTGCCTGCAACTGGGCCATTACACACAACCGGCAAATATCCTATTATACTATCGAAAAGTTCCCGATACCGATGGATATCATTGGCCGGCTGAATTTTACTGATTGTCTGCCCGCCATTCCCGGGGCAACTGATCTTTTTCATACCATGCACCGGTCACCCTGGAACGAAATTGTTCATCTCCATCCCCGGTTTTCGATGCAGAAGATTCAGGGCGATATGACAATCTATAACCAGGACTCGTACCACGACGTGGTGTTTTTTGATGCTTTCTCACCCGACCGTCAGCCCGAAATGTGGACAACCGAAATATTCAGAAAGTTATATGATCATATGCATTCAGGCGGGGTGTTGACAACCTATTGCGTAAAAGGCCTGGTAAAACGCAGGCTCAAAGAGGCCGGTTTTACCATTGAGAAACTTCCCGGTCCCCCGGGAAAAAGAGAAATACTCAGGGCTGTAAAATGAGTTCAGTTAAGTTTAACACAGGATCTGTCTATAGCCGTAAAACTTATGTTTATAAAATTTAGGTATTTAATAGTCTGCCTGTGCTAAGTATGAAATTTTTTTTTTTAACACGAAGTACACGAAAGGAGAGTTTCACTAAGACCACTAAGTTTAAGAACACCAAGAGTCCCGCCATTGGCGGGACTTTCCTTCGTGTGCTTAGTTCTTAGCATTCTTTCCCGCTTGAGCGGGACAAGATGTGACGATTTCACTTCGTGAGCTTTGTGTTTAAAAAAACTGCCGGGTCCGTGTGCCCGGCAGATACTAAGTATCAAAAAAATCCCGAAAGCCATGGACTTTCGGGATGCATATTGTTGTTTCAGGGTAATTTACTTACTGGCTATCTCATCGGAAACAGTG
>JAFGVG010000160.1 GCA_016938095.1 Bacteroidales bacterium | reverse complement strand
TTTATGGCCTACGGGTGTAGCTCAGTTGGTAGAGCACTGGTCTCCAAAACCAGGTGTCGGGCGTTCGAGTCGCTCCTCCCGTGCCAACGAAAATACAAGGAAAAAACCGGCTGCGGTTATTCAGCATAAACACTGCAGCAATGGAAGTTCCGGCGGACCTTTGAAAATATAAATTTTACCCTGATGAAGAAAATTTTAGCATATATACAGGACTCCTATAATGAACTCGTGCACAAAGTTACCTGGCCTTCATGGAAAGAACTGCAGGGAAGTTCCATCCTGGTTATGGTTTCTTCTATAATTATTGCGCTTGTGGTTGCACTGATGGACCTGATCTTTAAAAACTTCATGAGCGGAGTTTATAATCTTTTCTCATAACATAATTAACGCGGGAGCTATTCGAAATGGAAGAGCAGAGCAAAAAATGGTATGTTCTCCGTGCTATTGGTGGTAAGGAAAAGAAAGTAAAGGAATACATCGAAAGTGAAGTTAACCGGCTGAATTTGCAGGAATACATTTCACAAGTGCTGATTCCGCAGGAAAAAGTTTACCAGATAAGGAACGGAAAAAAAATCAGCAAGGAAAGAAGTTACTTTCCGGGTTATGTGCTTATTGAAGCTACCCTGGTAGGTGAAATACCCCATATACTTAAAAACATAACCAATGTCATTGGCTTTCTGGGCGCAAAAGGTGATGAGCTGCCCACGCCTCTCAGAACCTCCGAGGTGAACCGTATACTGGGAAAAGTAGATGAACTGGCCGAAACCGACGAAGAACTGAATGTACCATTCTATGTCGGTGAATCGGTTAAGGTAATCGACGGCCCCTTTAACAGCTTTACCGGTGTCATTGAAGAAGTGAATGAGGAAAAGAAAAAACTAAAGGTTATGGTTAAGATTTTCGGGCGTAAAACACCGCTCGAGTTAAGTTTCATGCAGGTAGAAAAGGAGTAAAAACAGCATAAAAAAATACGTGTACGGACGGTTATGAAAACCCTAATGCTTCCTGAATGACCGCCCGGATAACATGTAGATCAACTATATAAATCAGAAACAAGTAAATTATGGCAAAAGAGGTTGCTGGATTAATTAAATTGCAGATCAAGGGAGGTGCCGCTAATCCATCACCGCCAGTAGGCCCTGCATTGGGTTCCAAGGGTGTGAACATTATGGAATTCTGTAAACAGTTCAACGCCCGTACCCAGGATAAGGCAGGTAAAGTGCTTCCGGTGGTTATTACGGTATACAGCGATAAATCATTTGATTTCATCGTTAAAACCCCTCCGGTAGCCGTACAGCTCCTGGAAGTTTCAAAGGCAAAAGCCGGATCGGCTGAGCCTAACCGGAATAAGGTTGCTTCCGTTACCTGGGATCAGGTAAGAGCCATTGCTGAAGATAAGATGACGGATCTTAATTGCTTCACCATCGACTCAGCAATGAAAATGGTTGCCGGCACTGCTCGTAGTATGGGTATTACCGTAAAAGGCGATGCCCCAGTAAACAAGTAATTTTATCTCCGGATTAACATGGCAAATTTAAGTAAGAACAGAAAGTTGGCGTTGGAAAAGATTGAGCCGGCCAAACAATATAAACTGTCAGAAGCTGCTTCACTGGTGAAGGAAGTTACCAACACCAAATTTGACGCTTCAGTTGATATTGACGTAAGGCTGGGCATCGATCCCCGCAAAGCCAATCAAATGGTTAGGGGCGTAGTTACGCTTCCCCATGGAACCGGTAAGCAAATCAGGGTGCTTGTGCTTTGTACTCCCGATAAGGAAGAAGAGGCAAAAGCTGCAGGTGCTGATTACGTAGGCCTTGATAGTTATATCGATCAGATCCAGAATGGATGGACCGACGTTGATGTAATCATCACCATGCCCGCTGTAATGGGAAAATTGGGGAAACTTGGAAAAATCCTCGGCCCCCGTGGACTTATGCCCAATCCCAAGAGCGGCACAGTTACAATGGAAATCGGAAAAGCTGTTAAAGATGTGAAAATGGGTAAAATCGACTTCAAAGTCGACAAAGCCGGAATTGTTCATACCTCTATCGGTAAGGCGTCTTTCTCCGCTGACCAGATCGTTGAAAACGCCAGGGAATTCTTACATACCCTGGTAAAATTAAAACCTTCTGCAGCTAAGGGTTCCTATATCCGCAGCATTTACATTTCCAGTACGATGAGCCCCGGTATTAAAGTCGATGCCAAAGCATTCGACGAGTAATTTTTAAGACCAGACTACATTATGAATAGGGACGAAAAAAACAGGATAATCGATAACCTGACGGATTCCATCAGCAATGCCAAGCACTTCTACCTTACGGATATTTCGAATTTGAATGCCGAAATAACCAGTAAGCTCAGAAGAACTTGCTTTGAAAAGGATATCACATTGGTTGTCGTTAAAAATACCCTGCTTAAAAAGGCTTTGGAACGTTTTGAAGGTAAATTCGAAGGTCTTTATGGTGCATTAAAGGAGTCTTCCGCCATCATGATTACCGACATTAACAACTCGCCTGCAAAACTTATCAAGGAGTTCCGTAAAAAGAACAAGAAACCTTTGCTCAAAGCCGCTTATGTAGAAGAATCTATTTACATTGGCGATGATCAACTCGATGCATTGTCAGGTATCAAGTCTAAGGAAGAACTTATCGGCGATCTGATTCTGCTGTTGCAGTCTCCCGCCCGTAACGTTATTTCCGGTTTACAGTCAGGTGGTAATAAACTGGCTGGTATTGTTAAAACACTTAGTGAAAAAGAATAATTAATCATAACTTATTAATACGCAATTAAAATGGCAGATTTGAAAGCTTTCGCAGAACAATTGGTTAACTTGACTGTCAAAGAGGTTAACGAATTAGCCAAAATATTAAAAGACGAGTACGGAATTGAGCCCGCAGCCGCCGCTGTTGCCGTTGCCGGCCCCGCAGTTGCCGCCGAAGGGGCACAGGCTGCTGAAAAATCCACCTATAATGTTTTCATGAACCATCCGGGTGGCGCTAAACTCCAGATCGTAAAATTGGTTAAGGACATAACCAACCTCGGCCTTAAAGAAGCAAAAGAACTTGTTGATAAGGCACCGGTTGCAATCAAGGAAAATGTTTCAAAAGAAGAAGCTGAATCTATTAAAGCTCAATTAGCTGAAGCAGGAGCCGACGTTGAACTTAAATAAAGTTAACCAGGTATGATATCATTTAGGTTTAATCCCGACTGCGATTCGGGATTAGACCTTTTTGTCATTCTTTCAACTTTAGTTCAACATTTTATTTTTAAGCATAATGACCAAATTAAATTCAGAGCGAATTAGTTTTGCCAGGACCAAAAACCAACTGTCCTACCCTGATTTTTTGGAAATCCAGCTGAAATCGTTCCGCGATTTTTTCCAGCTTGAAACCACACCCGAAAACAGAAAAAACGAAGGACTCTTTAAGGTTTTCCAGGAAAACTTTCCCATTACCGACACCAGGAACAATTTTGTTCTTGAATTCATGGATTATTTTATCGATCCACCCCGTTACTCCATCGAAGAGTGTATCGAAAGAGGCCTTACCTACAGCGTTCCGCTGAAGGCAAAGCTCAAATTATACTGCACCGACCCCGAGCACGAAGACTTTGACACGGTTATTCAGGACGTTTACCTGGGTACCATTCCGTACATGACTGAACGCGGGTTGTTTGTCGTAAACGGTGCAGAACGTGTGGTTGTTTCGCAGCTGCACAGATCCCCCGGCGTATTTTTCGGTCAGAGTATCCATGCCAACGGCACAAAACTCTACTCAGCCCGTATCATTCCCTTCAAGGGCTCGTGGATTGAATTTGCCACCGATATAAACAACGTGATGTATGCTTATATCGACAGAAAGAAAAAACTGCCCGTTACTACCCTGCTCAGGGCTATCGGGTACGAAAGCGATAAAGAAATTCTCGAAATCTTTGACCTCGCCGATGAAATAAAGGTTTCCAAAACTGCGCTCAAAAAACTTGTTGGTCGTAAACTTGCCGCCCGTGTACTTAAATCATGGGTGGAAGATTTCGTTGACGAAGATACCGGTGAAGTGGTTTCCATCGAACGTAACGAAATCATCATTGACCGCGAAACAGTCCTGGAAGATGAGCATATCGATCCCATCATCGACTCCGGAACCAAGGCTATTCTGCTGCACAAAGAGGGTCAGAATCTCACAGACTTTGAGATCATTTACAATACCCTGCAGAAAGACCCCTGCAACTCCGAAAAAGAAGCTGTTTTGCACATCTACCGTCAGCTGCGTAACAGTGAACCGCCTGATGAGTCAACGGCCCGCGACGTAATTGACAAACTCTTTTTCTCCGACAAACGCTATGACCTGGGTGAAGTAGGCCGTTACCGTATCAACAAAAAGCTGAACCTCGAAACAGCTATGGATACCAAGGTGCTTACCAAGGAAGATATCATCCGCATCATCAAATACCTCATCGAACTCATTAACTCAAAAGCCGATGTTGACGATATCGACCACCTGAGTAATCGTAGGGTACGTACCGTGGGTGAACAACTTGCCTCGCAGTTTGGCGTTGGATTGGCACGTATGGCCCGTACCATCAGAGAACGAATGAACGTGCGCGACAACGAAGTGTTTACCCCCATTGACCTGATCAATTCCAAAACACTCTCGTCGGTTATCAATTCATTTTTTGGTACCAACCAGCTGTCACAATTTATGGACCAGACCAACCCGCTGGCCGAGATAACCCATAAACGAAGGTTATCCGCACTCGGTCCCGGTGGTCTTTCGCGTGAACGCGCCGGATTCGAGGTGCGTGACGTGCATTATACGCATTATGGCAGGTTGTGTCCTATTGAAACGCCCGAAGGCCCCAATATCGGTCTTATCTCTTCGTTGTGCGTTTATGCTAAAATCAATAGTCTGGGATTCATCGAAACGCCTTACCGCAAAGTTGGTGATGGCAAGGTTAACCTCCAGGAAGATGGTATTATCTGGCTCAGCGCTGAAGAAGAAGAAGCAAAAGTTATTGCACAAGCCAATGCACCGCTCAAAGACAGCGGTGAATTTCAGAATCCCAAGGTGAAGGCCAGGTATAATGCCGATTATCCGGTGTCGGATCCCCAGGAAATAGACCTGATGGACGTTGCCCCAAACCAGATAGCGTCAATTGCAGCTTCACTGATCCCCTTCCTCGAGCACGACGATGCTAACCGTGCCCTAATGGGTTCAAACATGATGCGGCAGGCCGTTCCCCTTATCAACCCCGAAGCACCGGTTGTAGGAACAGGCATTGAACACGGAGTTGTCCGCGATTCACGCTTTTTGCTGATTGCCGAAGCCGACGGTGTGGTTGAATACGTAGATTCCAACGAAGTGCTCATCCGGTATGCCATGACCGAAGACGAAAAATTTGTAAGCTTCGACGGCGATACCAAACGCTATAAGCTCCTTAAATACAGGAAAACAAACCAGAATACCTGTATCAACCTTAAACCCATTGTTCAGAAAGGCGATAAGGTTGTAAAGGGACAGATTCTTACCGAAGGGTATTCCACCAGCCAGGGAGAGCTTGCGCTGGGTCGTAACCTTATGGTTGCATTTATGCCCTGGAAAGGTTATAACTTTGAGGATGCTATTGTGATTTCCGAGAGAGTGGTGCGTGAAGACCTCTTTACCTCTATCCACATCGATGAATATATGCTCGAAGTCCGCGATACCAAAAGAGGTTTGGAAGAACTTACCGCCGATATTCCCAACGTAAGCGAAGAAGCCACCCGTAACCTCGACGAAAACGGACTCATCCGTATAGGCGCCGAAGTCAATCCCGGTGATATCCTCATTGGTAAAATCACCCCCAAAGGCGAGTCCGATCCGTCACCCGAGGAAAAACTCCTCAGGGCCATCTTCGGCGACAAGGCCGGCGATGTTAAAGATGCTTCGCTTAAGGCACCCCCGTCTTTGCAGGGTGTGGTAATTGATAAAAAGCTTTTCTCGCGTTCGGTAAAGGATAAGAAGGTAAAAACCTCCACCAAACCTATCCTCGATAAAATTGAAGAAGAGTTTGAGAGAAATTCCAACGAGCTGAAAGGCAAACTTATCGACAAGCTCTTTATTGTGGTGAATGGCAAAACTTCACAGGGTGTAAAAGATTACTACAATGTTGATGTGATCCCCAGGGGTGCCAAGTTTACCCTTAAACTCCTGCAGGAAATTGACTTCCAGAACATCAACCCCAACAAGTGGACTACCGATAAGGATAAAAATGACACTATCAAGACCTTGATTCACAATTATATCATTAAATTCAAGGAAATTGATGCCGTTTATAAACGCAAGAAATACAGCATTACCATAGGCGATGAACTGCCTGCCGGTATTGTTCAGCTGGCCAAAGTTTATGTTGCCCAGAAACGTAAGGTTAAGGTGGGTGACAAAATGGCCGGACGCCATGGTAACAAGGGTATTATCTCGCGTATTGTGCGTGCCGAAGATATGCCGTTCCTCGAAGACGGCACACCTGTTGACATAGTGCTGAATCCCCTTGGTGTGCCTTCGCGTATGAACCTCGGTCAGATATATGAAACCGTTCTCGGCTGGGCCGGTAAAAAACTGGGTGTGAAATTTGCCTCACCTATTTTCGACGGTGCTTCTATTGATCAGATTGCAGATTATACTGAGAAAGCCGGGATACCCCGTTTCGGAAAGACTTACTTATTTGACGGCGGTACAGGTGACCGTTTTGATCAGCCTGCTACAGTAGGCATCATTTACATGATCAAACTGGGCCACATGGTCGACGATAAAATGCATGCCCGTTCCATTGGACCTTACTCCCTTATCACGCAGCAACCTTTGGGCGGTAAAGCACAGTTCGGCGGCCAGCGCTTCGGTGAAATGGAAGTTTGGGCACTCGAAGCTTTTGGTGCGGCCAATATTCTGCAGGAAATCCTCACCATCAAATCAGACGACGTGGTTGGCAGGGCCAAAGCTTACGAATCGTTGGTTAAGGGTGAACCCCTGCCATTGCCCGGAATTCCGGAATCGCTGAATGTATTGCTTCATGAGCTCAGGGGACTTGGTTTGAGCATAAACCTTGTTTAACCTTTGTACATGTAAGTATTCGGTATGTTTTAAACTGTAAATTAAGGAATTATTAATATGTCATTCAGAAGGGACACCAAAGTAAAGTCGAGTTTCTCCAAGATATCCATCAGTCTTGCCTCTCCCGAGGAAATTCTCGAGCGGTCAAGCGGAGAAGTGCTGAAACCCGAAACCATCAACTACAGGACCTATAAACCTGAACGCGATGGTTTATTCTGCGAAAGGATTTTCGGACCTGTAAAGGACTACGAGTGCCATTGCGGTAAATACAAGAGGATCCGATATAAAGGTATCGTTTGCGACCGTTGCGGTGTGGAAGTTACTGAAAAGAAAGTGCGGCGTGAACGTATGGGCCATATTTCGCTTGTTGTTCCGGTTGCCCATATCTGGTACTTCCGTACCCTGCCCAATAAAATAGGATACCTTCTGGGTTTGCCCTCCAAAAAACTCGACAGCATTATCTATTACGAGCGTTACGTGGTGATCAACCCGGGGATTAAATCAGCCGATGGTGTGCAGTACCTCGACTTCCTCACCGAAGAGGAATACCTCGACATTGTAGAATCACTTCCCAAAGAAAACCAGTTGCTCGATGACGGGCATCCCGATAAATTCATTGCCAACATGGGGGCAGAGGCTTTATATGCCCTGCTGCAACGTCTCGATCTCGATACGCTTTCATACGACCTCAGGCATAAGGCCAACACCGAAACCTCACAGCAACGTAAAAACGAAGCCCTGAAAAGGCTACAGGTTGTTGAAGCTTTCCGTGCCTCCAAAGGTATCAACCACCCCGAGTGGATGATCCTGAAAGTGGTCCCGGTGATACCGCCCGAACTCAGACCGTTGGTTCCACTTGACGGTGGCAGGTTTGCAACCTCCGACCTCAACGATCTTTACCGCAGGGTAATTATCCGTAACAACAGGTTGAAACGCCTTATCGAAATCAAGGCCCCCGAGGTAATCCTCCGCAACGAAAAGCGTATGCTTCAGGAAGCCGTTGACTCACTGTTTGACAATTCCAGGAAGTCCAATGCCGTGAAAACGGATGCCAATAGACCGCTGAAATCGCTTAGCGACAGTCTGAAAGGTAAACAGGGCCGTTTCCGTCAGAATCTGCTCGGTAAACGTGTCGACTACTCTGCCCGTTCGGTTATTGTTGTAGGGCCCGAACTGCAACTCCACGAAACCGGTCTGCCAAAAGAAATGGCTGCTGAGCTCTATAAGCCTTTTATTATCCGAAAACTCATCGAAAGAGGAATTGTAAAAACGGTAAAATCGGCCAAGAAAATTGTCGACCGTAAAGATCCTGTGGTATGGGATATTCTCGAAAATGTACTCAAGGGTCACCCAGTGCTGCTGAACCGTGCACCTACGCTGCACAGGCTCGGTATCCAGGCCTTCCAGCCAAAACTTATCGAAGGTAAGGCTATTCAACTCCATCCCCTGGTATGTACGGCATTCAATGCCGACTTCGACGGTGACCAGATGGCTGTTCACCTTCCCTTAGGCAATGCAGCAGTTCTTGAAGCGCAGATACTGATGCTGGCCTCGCACAATATCCTGAACCCAGCAAACGGAGCGCCTATTAACGTTCCTTCGCAGGACATGGTACTTGGTTTGTACTACATGACCAAGGCACGCAAAAATTCACCCGAACACCAGGTGAAAGGCGAAGGATCAACCTTTTATTCACCCGAAGAGGTGATCATTGCTTACAATGAGAAAAGAATTGACCTGCATGCCAACATTAAGGTCAGAATTATCGACCATAGCGACGGAACACCCGTTAAAAAAATAATTGAAACCACCGTAGGTCGCGTCCTCTTCAACGAGGTAGTGCCCAAAGAAGTAGGTTTTATCAACGAAATCCTCACCAAAAAGTCATTGCGCGACATTATCAGCACCGTGTTGAAAAAAACCGGTACCGCACAAACCGCGCACTTCCTCGATTCCATAAAGGATCTGGGATTCCAGATGGCATTCAGGGGCGGACTGTCATTCAACCTCGACGATGTTATCGTTCCCCAGGAAAAAGAGGAACTGATGAACGAAGGTTACGAACAGGTCGACGAGGTAATGAACAATTACAACATGGGTTTCATTACCAACAACGAACGTTACAACCAGATCATCGACATCTGGACACATACCAATGCCAAGCTTACGCAAACCCTGATGAAAAGGCTGTCATCCGACAAACAGGGTTTCAACCCTGTTTACATGATGCTCGATTCAGGCGCCCGTGGTTCCAAAGAACAGATCCGTCAGCTTTCGGGTATGAGGGGGCTTATGGCAAAACCCCAGAAGTCGGGTTCCACTGGATCGGAGATTATTGAAAACCCCATTCTGGCCAACTTTAAGGAAGGCTTGTCGGTTCTCGAATACTTTATTTCCACCCACGGTGCCCGTAAGGGTTTGGCCGACACGGCACTGAAAACAGCCGACGCCGGTTATCTTACCCGTCGTCTGGTAGACGTATCGCAGGATGTGATAATTTCCGAAGAAGACTGCGGAACACTGCGCGGACTGGTGGCTACAGCTATCAAAAACAACGAAGAAGTGGTGGAATCGCTCTACGAACGTATTCTCGGACGTACTGCTGTTCACGACGTATATCATCCGCTTACCGGTGAACTCATTGTTTCGTCAGGCGATGAAATAACCGAAGAAATAGCACGTACCATTGATGATTCTCCCATTGAACAAATGGAGATCCGGTCGGTGCTCACTTGTGAATCGCGTAAAGGGGTTTGTGCAAAATGTTACGGCCGTAACCTGGCTACCAACCGAATGGTACAGAATGGCGAAGCTGTAGGGGTTATTGCAGCACAGTCAATTGGTGAGCCTGGTACACAGCTTACCCTGCGTACATTCCACGTGGGTGGTACCGCTATGAGTATTGCCACCGAATCGCGCATTGTAGCCCGTTACAACGGTGTTGCCGAAATTGACGAGTTGCGCGTGGTAGAACGCACGGAATCCGACGGAACCAAGGTTGACATCGTCATCGGACGTTTGGCTGAACTGCGCATTGTCGACAAGAAAACCGGCATTGCTCTTACCACCAACAACATTCCATATGGTGCCAAACTTTTTATTAAGAACGGTACCGAAGTAACTAAGGGCGACCTGCTTTGTGAATGGGATCCCTACAATGCCGTTATCATTTCGGAGGTACCCGGTGCGGTTGCTTTCGAGAGTGTTATCGACGGTATTACCTTCAAGGAAGAATCAGACGAAGTAACCGGTTACCGCGAAAAGGTAATCATCGAAACCAGGGATCGTACCAAGAACCCGGGCATTGAAATACGTGATAAGAACGACAAGGTACTGCGTACCTATAACCTCCCCGTTGGATCGCACCTGAGCATCGACGAAGGACAAGCCGTTAAAGCCGGTGAAATTCTTGTGAAGATCCCCAGGGCTATTGGTAAATCGGGTGACATCACCGGTGGTCTGCCACGTGTAACAGAATTGTTCGAAGCCCGTAACCCATCGAACCCAGCTGTTGTATCCGAAATCGACGGTGAAGTTTCATTTGGTAAGATAAAACGCGGTAACCGCGAAATCACCATCACCACCAGGGCCGGACAACAGAAAAAATACCTCGTTCCACTTTCGAAGCAGATTCTGGTCCAGGAAAACGATTATGTAAAGGCTGGCACCCCACTTTCAGACGGTGCCACTACACCTTCAGACATACTGTCCATCAAAGGGCCCACCAAAGTCCAGGAATACATTGTCAACGAAGTTCAGGAAGTTTACCGCCTGCAGGGTGTAAAAATCAACGATAAGCACTTTGAAGTCATTGTTCGTCAGATGATGCGCAAAGTTGAAATTATCGACCCGGGCGACACCAAATTCCTCGAAAAACAACTGATTGACAAATGGGAATTCTTCGAAGAAAACGACTGGATTTATGGCAAAAAGGTAATCGAAGAATCCGGAGATTCGCAGACCATGAAACCGGGCCAGATTGTTTCCGCCCGTAAGCTGCGCGACGAAAATTCGCTGCTGAAACGCAAAGACCTTAAGCCAACCAAGGCAAGGGATGCCATTCCTGCAACTTCGCAACAGATACTGCAGGGTATTACCAGGGCAGCTTTGCAAACACAAAGCTTTATGTCGGCAGCCTCATTCCAGGAAACCACGAAGGTGCTTAACGAAGCCGCCGTATACGGTAAGGTCGATTACCTCGAAGGATTGAAAGAGAACGTTATCGTTGGCCATCTGATACCCGCAGGTACAGGTAACCGCCGGTTCTCTAACCTGATAGTGGGTTCTAAAGAGGACTTTGATAAATTAACCGAAGAGAAGAAGTTAACCCACGAAATCGTGAAGGAAGAATAAAAACGATTGCATCATGGAGGAAAAGAAGAAGGAAAATCAGAATCAGATCAGCATTGAGCTGAAGGAAGATATAGCCCAGGGTATTTATTCAAACCTGGCCATCATCACCCATTCGCCTTCGGAATTCATTGTCGATTTTATTCGGATTATGCCGGGAATCCCCAAAGCCGAAGTCAAATCGAGGATCATTCTCACCCCCGAACATGCCAAACGATTGTTGCTGGCGCTGAAAGACAACATTGCCAAATACGAGTCGATACATGGCACCATCAAGCAGGCCGAAGGCCAGGGTGGCATGGTCCCCATGAACTTCGGAGGGCCCTCCGCACAAGCATAAAAAAATCGCTGCCTTGCGCAGCGATTTTTTTATACCTACTCCTGATCCGTACACTGTCATTTTACTTTACCGGCCCATTTAATGGCGCCCAATAAGTGCTGCTGCAGCAAGGGTTCATCATAATTGTCGTCGCGATGACCCACACCGGTATAAAACGCCCTGCCACCCTCAAACGTATGACACCATATAAACGGATGCTTTTCACCATTTTCACCACCTTTATAGGTTGATTCGTCGAGGTAAGCCAGCACCCTGATATCGGGATTGATATTCTTAAAATTGTACCACTCATCCATCCTTTCCCAATTGCCAGGCAACCCGGCTGTTGCCGGATGCTGCTTGTCGGTGACCCTTATGGTGGCTTTCTGTTGCGCCGGGTGTGAGAGAAAATAAGCACCCACCAGTTTATTATACCATGGCCAGTCGTATTCGGTATCCGTGGCCGCATGAATCCCCACAAATCCCCCACCCGACCGGATATACTTCATAAAAGCCTCCTGTTGCTGATCATTCAGTATGTCACCGGAGGTATTCAGAAAAACAACCACCCGGTATTTTTCCAAATTTTCGACCGTAAAAGCCGAAGCGTCACGCGTGGTATCAACAGCCATTCCGTGGGGAACACAAATATCCGTTATGGTTTGCATCCCCTTGGGTATGGAAGTGTGATAATAACCCTGTGTTTTGGCAAACACAAGCACAGCAGGCTTTTGGGCACAGGCAGGCAGCAACAGTACCGACAATCCTGACAAGAGCAGGCGAAAAGCACTTTTCATGGCATTAGTCTGTTTTGTTCAAACCTGAAGATACGAAAAAAACAAAAGCCATGGCCTGGCAACACACTTTTTGGAAAGCTGATTTGAAAGTTGTCAGAATCCTATCTCAACCGATATCATAAAAGAGGCTGTGTAAAATAACCCTAGAATTTATAACCGTTATCTTCAATGAGTTTGTCGGCAATTCTCCTGCGGGCCAGCTTTACATTCACACCGGCAACCGTCGATAAGGTTTCGATAGCTTTAACAAGTGCAGGCGCTTCTTCATCCGGAGCAAAAGTATTGATAGCATCAGTGGCTTCTTTTCTCATGATCCCCGCTGCATCATATACATAAACATCCAGCATGTCGCGGTAAACACCAATGGAGGATTCGCCCTTCAACTCTTCCAGTTTCTGAACACGCAGGGCCAATGATTCAGCCACATACGTTTCCATCATTATTTCCGCAATATTGTTCAATACTTCCTGTTCACTAACCAGTTTCTTCTGGAAAGCTTTGTTGGCACCATGCATAATCAGCAGGATGGCTTTCTTAAAGTTGTTGATATACCGGAGCTTTTCAGCATAATAATCTTCACCGGCCACTTTACCATCGGTTATGGAACCCAGCGAATTATATACCTCCTCAGCTTTGGCGAACAAGGCAAAATCGCCTTTCATGGCCCTTTTCATGGCCGTGTCAACCACCAGGAGACGGTTAATTTCATTGGTTCCTTCAAAAATACGGTTAATCCTGGAATCGCGAAATCCCCTTTCGATATTCATTTCAGCTGAGTAACCCATGCCACCATGAATCTGAAGGGTTTCATCAATAACATAATCAAGCACTTCGGAACCATAAACCTTAAGTATGGCCGCCTCAACAGCATAATGACTGATGCCATCTATGGAAGCACGTCCTTTGTCGCAGCCTTCGGTTTTATACTTATCAATCAGGTCGTCTATATCTTTACTTACGCGATATGTTGCTGATTCAGCTGCATAGGTGCGGATGACCTGTTCAGCCAGTTTGTATTTAATGGCACCAAAGGTGGATATCAGCACGCCAAACTGCTTGCGCTCATTGGCATATTTTACCGAGTCGGTGATGGCTTTTTTGGCTGCGCCAAGAACATTGCCACCCAGTTTAATACGGCCCATATGCAAAATGTTCAAAGCAATTCTGAAACCTTCGCCACGTTTACCCAGCAGGTTCTCAACAGGCACCTTTACATCGTTGTAGAAAACCTGGCAGGTTGATGAACCCTTGATACCCATTTTATGCTCATCGGGGTTGATAACCACGCCCGGGTATGCCGATTCAACAATGAAAGCACTCAACACGCGGTCGTTGTCAATTTTGGCAAAGACGGTTTGTATATCGGCAAAGCCGGCATTGGTGATCCACATTTTCTGGCCGTTCAGGATATAATGCTTACCATCTTCCGAAAGCCTGGCATTGGTTTTACCCGCATTGGCATCGCTTCCTGCACCAGGCTCGGTAAGGCAGTAGGCACCAAGTATCTCACCGGTGGCCAACCTGGCAACATAACGCTGACGCTGGTCCTCGTTTCCATAATAAAGTATAGGCAAGGTACCTATTCCGCAATGGGCCATAAAGGCCACCGAGAAAGAGTAACCGGCACCAATGGTTTCAGCAGCGAGCATCTGGGTAACAAACGACTGTCCAAACCCGTTATATTCTTCAGGAACCGAAATCCCCATCAATCCAAGCTCTCCTGATTTCTTGAGCATGCTTTTCATGAGTTCACGGTCCTGTTTATCCACTTTTTCGACATTGGGATATACTTCGGCATTCAGAAAATCCTGGCATGTTTGAGCAATCATGCGTTGCTCCTCGTTGAATTCCTCGGGAATGAAAATATCATGGGAAGTAACGTTCTCAACCAGAAATTCACCGCTTTTCAGTATTCTTCTATCCATTTTAATTGTTTTGAGTTTATAATTGTGCAACGTAGAGACGCAAAATTATGCGTCTCTACTACAAATCGAGATTCATGACTATCAGTTCAGCAATATCAAGATTTTTTATTTCTTCTTCCTTGTTTTTATACTTGAGGCCGTCGGTCATCATGGTCATGCAAAACGGGCACGCAGTGGCAATAATCGAAGCTCCTGTTTCGAGGGCATCTTCTATTCGTTCAATGAATACTTCCTTATGGCCCTTCTCTGCTTCTTTAAAC
>JAFGVG010000159.1 GCA_016938095.1 Bacteroidales bacterium | reverse complement strand
GTATCGCAGGTAATTAACGAAAAAACCGGAAAAAACTTCTACGATCTGCTATCGGAATATCGCATTCAGGAGGCACAACTCATTTTATCCGATAAGGCAAAACATAACCTTACCATCGAAGAAATTGCTGAACAAGTAGGATACAATTCAAAAGCTGCGTTTAACAAGGCTTTTAAATCGCTAACACTGCTTACTCCTTCGGAATTCCGTAAAAAACAACAAGAAAGCTAGTGTACCCGCCATTCGGCGAGCACATTCCGGACGCCCGGGCTGTACAACCTGTTCACCGGCAAGTACCTGATTTCAGACATGCCAGCCATATCTTCGCAGAAAAATAATGCTTTATGATAAAAAAGCTAACCCTTTCTGAAAGACGATATGATATCGACTGGATAAGAATCATGCTTATCTTTAGTGTTTTCCTTTTCCATATTGGTATGTTTTTTAACGGCTTCGGCTGGCATATCAAAAATCCCGAAAAAATACACTGGCTCGATCCGTTGATGGCATACCTGCATACATGGCGCATGCCTTTGCTGTTCCTGATATCAGGAGTGGGTACTTATTATGCCCTGGGAAAAAGATCAATGGGTCAGTTTGTCGGTGAAAGATCACGAAAACTGATGATTCCGCTTATTTTCGGTATGCTGTTCATAGTTCCTCCACAGGTTTATGTAGAAAAACAAGCACAATATGGCACTTACTGGAATTTTATTCCGCATATCACCCAGGGAAGTTACCCCGAAGGAAATCTGAGCTGGCATCACCTGTGGTTTATCCTTTATCTGTTTATCTGCGCCATGGCGGCTATCCCTTTTATTGTAATGCTTCGCTCACGGTATTCCAAAAAGTTCTACCGCCTGCTGGAGTACCTTTCATCGTTCAAAGGTTTGTTGCTGGTGTTACTGACGCTTCCGTTGTTTTTTTCACAACTGGTTTTGCTGCAATACTTTCCCGAAGAAACGCATGCACTTACCGACGACTGGGCTTATATTGCCAAAAGCTTCCTGTTTTTCCTGTATGGCTACGTTTTACTTTCCAATAAAGTACTCATAGAAAACATAACCGAACAGCGCAGCATTCATGCCATTGTTGCTATTGCTTTAACAGGATTGTTTTTTACAGACTGGTTTCATTCCATTGATCCTTACATTAGCAATACCTTCCAGTTGTTTTTGCTTCATTTTGCTATATTGGCCATTGGCTTTGCCATAATTGGTTATGCTGCCAGATATCTTAACAAGGATCATCCCTGGAGGTATTATTTAAATGAAGCAATCTACCCCTTTTACATCCTGCACCAAACAGTCATTCTGGTAATTGGTTTTTACCTGTTAAAAGTGTCGTGGGGTCCGGGGATAAAAGCTTTAGTCCTTACCATTGGCAGTTTTGTATGCATAACCGCCATCTATCTGCTGCTGATCAGACCGTTTAAAATCACCCGGCTGTTGTTCGGCATGCAAATAAAAACCAGAAAAGGCAGGCAGCAGTCGTTTCCCGTTGATCAATTAAAGGCTGTTTCCCAATAAATGGTTTAGGGCGTCATTCACTAAAGAATACTTAAAATCGTACCCGCTGTGGATGATCTTGTTGCATGAAACCCTGCTACCGGTAAGCAACATAGAGGCCATTTCGCCAAACAGCAGATGCAATGCAAAAGAAGGAACCGGGGGAAACCAAAAAGGTTTGAGCAGTACCCCGGCGATTGCTTTTGTTAACTGGCAATTGGTGATGTGTTCAGGCGCAACAGCATTGAACGCTCCCTCCATGGCCTTATCTTCCAATGCCTTGATGTAAATCCCGCAAAGATCGTCAATATGAATCCAGGGCATATACTGTTTACCGGTGCCCAGCGGAGCGCCAATGCCCAGTCTCACGGGTAAGGCTATTCGGGCAAGTGCCCCTCCTTTCGGGGTAAACACCACACCGGTCCTGATCTTCACAGTTCGGATGCCGGCTTCCTGAAACCTGTCGGCTGCATTCTCCCAACTATGGCATGTTTCACCCAGATAGTCATATGCATGGGGATCGGTTTCCTCAAAAATCCTGTTGGTAGTAACCATGCCGTAGTACCCTGTCGCTGACGCAGAAATAAATGCCTTTAGCGGTACCTGGTATAGTTGTATTTGCCCGAACAGCAGGTTGACCGGCTGGATGCGACTATCAACAATTACTTTTTTCCTGGATGCAGTCCATCGGCTTTCACCAATATTGGCACCTGCCAGGTGTATAACATAATCGATGTCCGTTAACACCTCCTGCTTTAATTCGTGCTTGCTTACATCCCACTTGTATGTTTCCACGCCATCCATGACATGGTTTCCCCGGGTTAAACAGGCCACCTGATAGCCTTCGTACAGCAGCCGCCTGCACAGGAAATTGCCAATGAGGCCGGTACCACCGGTAAGCAGCACCTTCCCTTTCTTCATATGTTGCGTATGACCTTGCATAACGAAAGTTAGAAAATTATAATAGTATTTCCGTAAAACAATGCAAACTTTTGCTTGTTAACCCTAATTTAGCAACAAACCGAAAAAACATGAAAACAGCCGTAGTTTTCGGAGCCACCGGATTAACGGGCAGGGAACTGATTAACGAACTCAGCAGCAATGCCGGTTATACCAAGGTTATTGTGGCTAATCGCAGGAATAATTCATATAGTTCTCCCAAGGTCAGTCAGGTTATCATTCCCGACTTCATGGATTTGCAATCAGCACAAGACGCACTAAAGGGAGATGACTATTTCTGCTGCATTGGTACCACTATTGCAAAAGCCGGATCGTCAGAGGCTTTCAGAAAAGTTGATTTTGAAATACCTGTTCAGATTGCAAAGATAGCTCAGGTACATGGTGCTTCCTGCCTGGTAATTATTTCGTCGGTGGGTGCTAATATTGCTTCAGGCAATTTTTACCTGCGAACCAAAGGCGAAATGGAACATGCTGTAAGGGAATCATTTAACGGAAATCTGAAAATACTGCGTCCCTCACTGTTGATGGGTAATCGCAACGAATTCAGGTTTGGCGAACGCATGGCCGTTTTTTTTATGAAGGTGTTTGGTTGGTGTTTCATTGGCCCCCTGAAACAATACAAAGGGATAAGCGCCCGCAGTGTTGCAAAGGCTATGATACATTCCACCACCCTGCCTCCGGAAAAAACATTTCTTGAATCGGAAGAACTCACTGAACAATAAATTCTTATCAACCACACAAGGCAAATTACAGGTAATTTCCCTGTTTCTTTTGGTCATTTGTGCTAATTTTATCTGCTACGAGTAATCGAAAAAAACAGAAAGGAAAACCATGGAGCAGGAAAACAATTTTTTATACCAGCCCCGAAAATTCAACGAAATACCTTTATGGCGGGACGTCACCGAAATACAGTGGAACGATGCCGCCTGGCAGATCAAACATTCCATACGTACGGTTGAACAGCTTAAACAGGTTATTACGCTGAGTTCTTACCAGGAGCAGGAAATTGAACGAACCTGCAGGGTAATGAAAAGCCAGGGCAAGGAACCCATGCGCATTACCCCATATTATGCCTCGCTGATACAAGCCGATCCTTTTCATCCGGTTATGCTGCCCGGAGAACATGAGCATAAAAGGCTCGATCCAGTTTTCTGGCAGAGCGTTCCCACCCCGGCGAACCTGCTTTTTCCCAATACCGGTAAGGAAGGAGCTATGAGCGAGAATTTGCGAAGTTTTGGGGCAGCCTATCAACGATACCCTAACCGTTTAGCGTTGTTTGTTGCCGAAAACACCAGTTGCGCATCGTATTGCGTTCATTGTCAAAGGGCCAAATCCCTCGACAGCACAGTTGAGGTCAATACCACTGAAATTAACAAGGGATTATTCTATATAGCACATAACCCTAACATCAACGAGGTACTGGTGACAGGGGGTGATGCACTGATGATCAGCAAAAAGCGATTGCAGCATGTGCTTGAGGAATTGAGCCGGATACCGCACCTGCGGGTAATACGAATGGCTACGCGGGTTCCGGTAGTCCTACCCATGGCCATTACCGATGAATTTCTTGAACTCATTAAAACCGCCGCCAACAAATACACAAAGGGGATTGAAAAGTATGTGTATTTCATGACCCACATTAATCATTATCACGAAATAACGGCTGACCTGGCAAAAGCAGTGAAAAAGATAAGGGATCACGGCTTTACCATCAGAAACCAAACGGTGTTGCTGAACCATGTGAACGACTATTACAAAACACTGGCTGAAACATTCAGGCGCATGTTCTGGGTTGGCGTTCATCCATATTACCTGTTACAATGCCACAAAGAAAAGGGTATTGTTCATTTTATCACACCTGTGCAAATTGGTAAAATATACATGAAACATTTGCAGGGATGGATTTCCGGAATTACCGTACCAAGGTATGCTGCCAATATCGAAGGAGGAGGCGGAAAGGTGTTACTGATGCCTTCGGGGCACGACACATTGAATATCGGAAACAACATCGAGGACAAAATATCCGAAAGCTTTGCCAATGTATTTACGTGGGACGGAAAAGAGCTTTATCGTTACGAAGCGCTTGGAAGGGCTTCGCGTAAAGAGTTTCGCGAGGCAGTGCAAATTATGGATGCTTTTATAGGACGGAAAGGCGTGTTTCTTCCCAGGGTGATCATTGTGGACAAGAATGGCAACCACATCGAAACCACCAATCGGACGAAACTTCCCAAACTGGAGAAGCTTAAAAAATCGGAATTGCTCGATTACAAGGTTCACAAGCATGAAATGCCCCTGACCAACCCCATGGAAATATCTGACCAATTAGAGGAACAATTCAGCCAATCGCGTTATGGAAGCATCAACAAGCAGTAACCGTTTCAGCACAGCACCGGTTTATTTCACCGCACTTTCAACCATCCTGGGGGCTATACTTTTCCTGCGCTTTGGATACGCTGTAGGTACGCTTGGGTTTTGGGGTGTGCTGGTGATCATAATACTGGGACATGCCCTTACCATTCCTACAGCATTTGCCATTTCTGAACTTGCCACCAACAAAAGGGTAGAAGGCGGAGGAGAATACTTTATCATCTCCAGGTCATTTGGGCTGAACATTGGGGCAACCATCGGCATGGCGCTTTTTCTTTCGCAGGCCATCAGCGTTGCTTTTTACATCATTGCCTTTACTGAAGCTTTTTCCTTTGTTTTCACCTATTTTGCCAGCAACTTCGACATATCCCTGCCCCGTCAGGTCATCAGCATTCCATCAACACTTATTTTAAGCCTGATTATTTTGCGTAAAGGCGCAAATACCGGCGTAAAAACCCTGTATATTGTTGTGGGTATTCTTATATTGTCGCTGTTGCTGTTTTTTGCCGGAAAAACTGAATTTGAAACCCTTTCGGGAGGAGGATTACCTTCAGGGGATTTCCGCAATATGCAGGACTTTTTTATTGTATTTGCCATTGTTTTTCCTGCCTTTACCGGAATGACTGCAGGCGTTGGCCTTTCGGGCGATCTGAAAAAACCTTCCCGTTCAATTCCCATTGGAACCATAGCGGCAACTTTAACAGGAATAGTCATTTACGTGCTGGTTATATACAAGCTTGCCATTTCGGCCAATGCCGGAGACATGCTGAACGATCAGTTAATTATGAGCAGGATTGCGCTGGGCGGAGCATTTATTATACCACTCGGTCTGGCCGCATCAACCCTTTCTTCTGCACTGGGTTCCATAATGGTTGCTCCGCGCACACTTCAGGCATTGGCACACGACGCCTCGTTTCCTTCGGCCAGGATAAATAAATGGCTCGCCAGGTGCCGGAAATCCGATAACGAACCCATAAATGCGTCGCTGGTAACCATTATCATTGCCCTCGTTTTTGTCGCGCTTGGCAATGTAAATGCCGTAGCCGAAATCATTTCCATGTTCTTTCTGGTGACCTACGGATCGTTATGCCTGATCTCATTCCTGAATCATTTCGGATCATCGCCATCGTACCGGCCATCGTTCCGGTCAAAGTGGTATGTTTCACTGACCGGATTTCTGCTTGCTGTATGGGTAATGTTCAAAATAAATACTCCGTACGCCTTCGGGTCAGTTCTCATCATGATTGCCCTGTATTCGTATATCCGCTATTACCACCGCGACCGCGACGGGCTGGAATCATTATTCGCCAACGCGTTGTTTCAGATAAACCGCAATCTCCAGGTATATCTGCAAAAATCGGGCAGCAGGAAAAAGGTTAAGGAATGGCGCCCCAGTGCCATTTGCATTTCAAAGGATTCGTTCTCACGTGCCCGTGCTTTTCAGCTGCTCAACTGGATTTCCTATCGCTATGGTTTTGCCACTTACCTGCATCGAATCGACGGCTATTATTCCAGGGCAACCAGTCAGCAAGCGACAGAAGAGCTGTCGCGACTTATCGAATTGTATGACACTACCAACAACCATGTATTTGTCGATACCATCATCTCACCCTCCTATACCTCGGCCATTGTTCAGGCCATTCAGGTTCCGGGCATATCCGGCATGGAAAATAACATGGTTATTTTTGAATACGACAAGGAAAACCCGCAGGATCTGAACGAGATTATC
>JAFGVG010000158.1 GCA_016938095.1 Bacteroidales bacterium | reverse complement strand
CTCATGATCAGGGATTACTCGCTTCGCTCATGATCAGGGATTACTCGCTTCGCTCATGATCAGGGATTACTCGCTTCGCTCATGATCCGCATTTTAAGGTCCTGCAAAAAAGAATTGATGTCGCGGCCTGCCGGCCGCTTACTTTATTATTTATAAAAAAATGCTCAAGCAAAGCTTGGCATTTTTTTATAAATAATAAAGCCCGCCAAGGGCGGGCATCAATTCTTTAGTGATCCAGCTGGGATTCGAACCCAGGACCCCATCCTTAAAAGGGATGTGCTCTACCTACTGAGCTACTGGATCAGAGTGCCCCAAATAACGGGCCTTCCTGCTTGTCCCCGGTCAAAAACCGGCTCTTTTTAAAGAGTTGCAAATATACTACCAAAATTGAAACCATGAAATAAAATCGGCTTAAATTTTTCAAAACCTTATATAAACCTGACCGCCATCGTATTTTAACATACCCAATGGAACAATAATCATCCTGTTCACGTAAAACATCATTAAACACTAAACCAAAAAACAATAATCATATGAAAAGAATAGCCAAAAATGGTTTTCTGTTGCTGATGGCCATTGCTTTCTTCGGTTACAACAGCTATGCACAGATTGAAGAAGTGGGTAGCATGATGGCCGGTGGAAAAGAAGATGCCCAGCGTTTGCTGCAACCCTATATTGCTCCGGCTGCCAATGCTTTTGGCGCTGCCCTTGCAGGAGGGTGGTATAACACGGCTGAACCCCATAAACTGGGGGGATTTGATGTCACCTTTACGTTAAATGCTGCAGTGGTACCTAAAAAGGACCAGACTTTTCTCATCGACAACAACGAGCTGAACTTTCTGAAACTGCAGGATCCTCAGGTTAATGAATCCCAGACAGTAGCAGGTGAAGATGTCAGTGGTCCACAGATTGTGTATAATGTTCAGGATGATGAAGGTAACGTTTTATACACACAACCTGCGTTTACCATGCCTCAGGGCCTTAACACCCGCTATGTTCCTTCACCCATGATTCAACTGGGGGTTGGACTAATCAAGGGAACTGATGTGATGTTCAGGTTTATTCCAAACATCAAATACCAGGGAAATGAATTCGGACTTTGGGGAATTGGCGGAAGGCATGATATTAAACAATGGATACCCGGACTGAAAAAGTTACCTGTTTTTAAAATGTCGGTTATGTACGGGTACACCAAACTGCACACCTTTGTTTCAATGGATATCAATAAAGGTACCATTGGCGCTGAGGCACTCGACGGTGAAGAAACCAATACCTGGGAAGATCAATACATGAAGGTTTTTGTGAGAAGCCAGACTGCCAACCTGCTTTTTGGGGCTGACCTTAAAGTGGTAAACTTTTATGGGGCATTTGGTTTTGTAACTTCCAAAACCAACCTTCAACTTACCGGCGACTTTCCGACAGTTCAGGTACCTGCCGGTACCTTTGAACCCGTTGTAGTAGCCAGTGCGGATCCCATTGATATTGAAATGAAAAATCAGGATGGTAGCATTACCAAACCCAGGTTTAATGCCGGAATAAGGTTCAAACTGGCTGTGGTGACCCTGCATTTCGATTACAGCTGGGCCAACTACAGCGTGCTGACTGCAGGTTTGGGCTTTTCATTCAGATAAGACCCGGTTGTTCTGTTAAATTGGAAGAGAAAAAAAACACCCTTCGGGTCAATTGCCTGAAGGGTGTTTTTTTCAGCTGTTGGCTGCAGGTTTTCCCAAATGCAAGAAAAGTCTGAATTTCAGGGCCGGATTGCTGTTGTAATAGGGTGAATACTTGTTTTGTGTGGTATCCCAAAGCACATACAAGGCAATCCCAAATCTTCCACCCATAGGGTAGTAAATCCCGCCTCCCAACAAAAGATTGTCAATCCAGATTCGACTCAATCCCATGTTAGGTTCAATATTTAATAACTCATTTTCTGCATGAACCATAATATCGCCTATATCAATGGGGATATGGTCGCTTATATTTCTGAAAATGGTAAATGACGAAAATACAGTCGCCCCGTAGGTGGATGTTTTAAAAAAGTAAGAATCGAATTTATAACGCTCATAAATATAAACGGGTCCGAAACCAGCCATTAACCTTTCGGTAATATCAATCCCAAGTAAGGGAGCAACCTTAATATAAGTTATATTTCCAAAATTAAGTTCGAGGTCGCTGGCTACAAAAAGCCTTTGACTAAAAGTACGTCTATTGTCGTTTCTGGCTCCCGGAACAATGGTTTCCTCAATTTGTGCCGAAAGACGGGGCAGGAGCGTTGCAAAGCTCAGTAACAGTATTGTTTTTTTTAAGTTCATAATATCTTTGGTATCTTTAAAAAAGGTTTCAAATGTACAAATTCATTCATACAATTGCACAGACCATTTAACACTCACAAAAAACAAATATACCCATGAATATTCTGATTACAGGAGCAGGCAGGGGAGTGGGTTATGAAACAGTCAGGTATTTCGCCCGGCTCCATGGAATGGAGATTTATGCCCTGTCGCGGAACAATGCCCGCTTGCAGGAACTTGTTCGCGAATGCCATGCCTTGGGTGGATCCTCGCATGTACACCCATTGGCTGTTGACCTGGAACAATTTGTTCACGATCCGGCCTGCTTGTTGAAACTATTCCCCGATGAATCCTTTCACCTGGATATACTGATCAACAATGCCGGAATGCTGATCAACAAACCCTTTATGGAAACAGCTGTTGACGATTATCAACGGATGTTTCAGGTCAATTTTGTAGCACCGTCCATGTTGATCAGGCATCTTATGCCATTTATGGGAAAAGAAAAGACCTCTCATGTAGTAAACATCAGCAGCATGGGTGGCTTTCAGGGTAGTTCCAAGTTTCCGGGATTAGCTGGTTACAGTGCCAGTAAGGCAGCCCTGACTTGCCTGACAGAGTGTCTGAGCGAAGAATTCAACCATACAAAGGTGGTTTTCAATTGCCTTGCACTGGGGGCTGTGCAAACCGAAATGCTCGGAGAAGCTTTTCCCGGGTACAAAGCTCCGCTTGGCCCCAATGAAATGGCTGAGTTTATTGGCTATTTTGCATTGAATGGTTATAAGTACATGAAGGGTAAAATCATTCCGGTTTCCCTATCAACCCCCTAAACGCTAAAATTTGCTAAAATACTTAAAATCTTTATGTTAAGCTGTTAAATCCAGGTCTTTATGCTGGTTTCTGCTGTTACTGTTACTGCTACTGCCGCTGCCCACTGTTCCTTTCATGGTTCTTGGTCCTGCCTGCGCTACCGCTCCGGCAGGCAGGTCTTGATTCTTGGTTCTTGGTTCCTGGTTCTATTATCACTCGTAGCTCTTCATTAATTCATCCTTTTCCCGGTCCTTGCATTCCCAGCAGGGAAGTTTTACATTTACCATAGTTGATTCGTCGTATTCGCGCGGCTTGACCTCGCCTTTCAGTACCATTAAACCATTCATGGCCAATGCATGCATTTCATCTTCGCCAGGATAAATTACAACAGGTGCCATAAAAGAAACCATCTTTTTAATATACTCTACAACCATTGGATTGTGTGAAATACCTCCGGTAAGAATAATGGCATCAATATCGCCATGCAAAACTGCGCACATCGAAGCAATTTCCTTTCCAATCTGGTACGACATGGCATCCTGGATTAGCCGGGCTCTTTCATCACCATCCTGTGCAAGTAGCTCCACTTCGTAAGCGCTGTTGGTTCCCATATAGGCAACATATCCTCCTTCGCCGGTAATCATGCGCTTAATTTCATCGAGGGAGTATTTACCCTCGAAACATAACTTGACAAGGGCACCCGATGGCAGGGTTCCTGAACGCTCCGGCGAAAAAGGGCCTTCCCCGTCAAGCGCCTGGTTTACATCAATGACCCTCCCTTTTCGGTGCGCACCTACAGACACCCCTCCTCCCAGATGTGCAATCACCAGGTTTAGTTCTTCGTATTTACGATTCATTAGCCGTGCGTAGGCCCTGGCGGTTGCTTTCTGATTAAGGGCATGAAATATGGAATAACGTTGAAATACAGGATGTCCTGCAATGCGCGCCACATCCTGCAATTCATCAACCACAACAGGGTCGGCAATGAAAGCCTGGCATTTGGGAAGGTCTTTAGCAAGGTCGTGGGCAATAAGGCCTCCCAGGTTGCTGGCATGTTCTCCCATTATACCTTCAAGGAGGTCGTGCCGTAATCTTTCATTTACAATATAAACACCCGATTCGATTGGATGAACCAGTCCGCCACGACCGACAATGGCCTCAATGATTTCAATATTGATGTGTGAGGCTTTTAGCTCATCAAGAATAATTTTCTTCCTGAACTCGTATTGGTCGCTTATACGGCTATATTTTGACAATTCCCGGGGATCGTGCAGTATGCTTTTCAGAAAAATGGGTTTGGCATTGTGATAAACTGCAATTTTGGTAGAAGTCGATCCGGGATTAATAGCCAGAATTTTATGATTCATAGTCAGGGATGCTGTTAATATTTCTTATTTCAGGCCATGGCAACTGCCAAAGCTATGGACAGGTACTTACTTTTTTCATCGTCAGCTCTTGAGGTAAGCACAACCGGGACACTTGCCCCTGCCACAACTGCAGCACAAATTGCTCCTCCCAGGAAATTCAGGGCTTTATACAACACATTGCCTGTGTTCAGGTCGGGGGTAACCAGAATATCGGCCTGTCCGGCCACATCGGAAACCAGTCCTTTATGATGCGCAGCTTCAGCAGAAACGGCATTATCCAGTGCCAGCGGACCGTCGATCAGGCAACCTTTAATTTGTTTGCGCCTCTGCATTTGGGCAAGCATAGCTCCGTGAACAGTGGCTTCCATTTTTGGATTAACCGTTTCAACCGGAGCCAATATGGCAACACGGGGTTCACTGATGCCCAGGCTGTGATAGGCATTAACTGCATTTATCACAATGGACACTTTATCGCTGATGTCAGGATTAATATTCAACGCTGCGTCTGTAACGCAAAGCAATTTCGGGTAATACGGGCTTTCGAAAAACGCCAAGTGACTTAATAAACCTCCCTTCAGCAGTCCGCCTTCCTTATCCAGAATGGCTTTTACCAAAATACCGGTGGCCACCATACCTTTCATAAGAATATCCGCTTTGCCATCCCTGATAATTTTAACTGAAAGCGCACAGGCTGCAGCACTATCTGGTTCGTGATAAATATCAATTCCATCCAACGCGAAACCTACCTTACCAGCTATTTCGCGGATGGCTAGCTCATTTCCCACAAGCACCGGCGTTATCAAGCCATTGTTCCTGGCAATTCCGGCAGCTTTTAAAACATCTTCATCCTGTGCGACTGCAATAACCAGTTTTTTGATGCCTTTCTGCCCTGCAAGTTCAACAAACCTTTCAAGTGATGCAAGTGCCATGATCACAATTATTTGCTCTCGTTTAGAATTCTCATGGTATCCTCGGCAATAACCAGTTCTTCGTTGGTGGGGATGACCATTACCTTTACCCGGGCATTTTCCTTGCTGATGATGGCTTCTTTGGAACGCAGGCCGTTGTTTTTCGAAAGATCTAATTCAATACCCAGGAAATCAAGTTCACTGCATACTGCTTCGCGGGTTTCCGGTCCGTTTTCACCAATTCCGCCGGCAAATACAACAATATCAACACCACCCATGGCAGCTGCGTAAGCTCCGATATACTTCTTTGCGCGGTAATGATACATATCGAGACCCAAGATGGCTCTTTCATTTTTTTCCTTGAAAGCAGCATCTTCAATTTCGCGCATATCCGAAGAAATACCTGTTATACCAAGCATACCGCTTTGTTTGTTTACCAGGGTTCCTATTTGTGAAATACCAATTTCTTCTTTGTCCATAATGTAGGTGAGTACACCAATATCAAGGTCTCCCGAACGGGTTCCCATAATAAGCCCTTCAACCGGCGTAAAACCCATGGAAGTGTCTACCGAGATGCCGTTTTTAACGGCTGCAATGGAAGCACCATTGCCAAGGTGAACAGTAATGATTTTTTGTTTCTTAATGTCCACCTGCAAAACCTCGCAGGCACGTTTACTGATGTAATAGTGGCTCGTGCCATGATATCCGTACTTACGAATCCCGTACTTCTTATAAAGCGAATAGGGAATGGCGTACATAAAGGCATACTTTGGCAATGTCTGATGAAAGGCAGTGTCAAAAACTGCTACCTGGGGCTTGCCAGGCATCAGCAATTTTATGGCATAAACACCTTTCAGATTAGCAGGATTGTGTAGCGGGGCAAGGTCGACATAATGTTCCACAGCAGCTTGTACTTCATCGTCAATCAAGACACTTTTGTTGAATTTTTCACCGCCATTCACAACCCGGTGCCCGACAGCATCAATTTCGTCGAGGCTAGTGATGCAACCGTGCTTTTGACTGGTAATGATCCCCAGAATGTATTCGATACCTGTTTGATGATCGAGTATTTCACCTTCAAACCTTACTTTGTCGCCGTTTTCCTTTTCGAGTTTAACAAACGATCCTTTTAAACCAACTTTTTCGGCAACACCTTTGGCCAGAATAGCTTTGCTGTCCATATTGAACAACTGGAACTTAATAGATGAACTTCCACAGTTCAGAACCAATATCTTCATTTTTGTATGTTATTTATCGATTTTTGCATTAAAATCCGGGGATTATCCAATTTTTTTACCTGACTCATCATAGGTGTAAAAACCAACACCTGAGGAACGACCGTATTGATGGGCCCTTACGTGCCGTTTGATAATTGGAGATGCCTTAAATTTGATATCTCCGAATTCGCTGTACAAATTGTCCATCCATCGTTCAACCTTGTCGAGTCCAACTTTATCAGCCAGTTCAAAAGGTCCCAGACTCATACCCAGGCCAATGCGTGCCGTTGTATCAATGTCTACTTTATTGGCAACCCCTTCCATGAGGATTTCGCAGGCTTCGTTTACCATGGTAACAAAAAGCCTGATGCTGATCAGTCCCGGTGATTCCTGCACCTGAACCATGGTTTTGCCGATCATGGTGATGAATTTACTCACCTTTTCAAAGGTTTCCTCCGAAGTGTAAAGGCTGCGGACAACTTCAATAAGCCTGGCTCCTGGTGTACTGGTCAGGAAATGAAGGCTTACACAACGCTCCTTGAACTCCAGTTCTGATGAAAGCTCAGTTATGGCAATGGTGGTGGAGTTGGTGGCTATAATGGTTTCGGGGGAAACATATTTTTCGATGTTTTTGAAGACTTCCTTTCTACAGGTAACCCTTTGATCGCGGTTTTTTGAGCGGATTGCCTCAATAACCAGATCGCAGTTCCGCAGGTGCTCATAACCAACAAAACCGCTGATACGCGAAAGAATGGCCCGCTTTTCCCCTGGTGTCATACCCCAGCGTTCGATCATACTTTCCAGCTCTTCATCCATGCGGGCAAAGGCAGACTGTACTCTTTCCTCCGATAATTCGATAAAAACAACTTCCAGTTCGCGCTGGCTGATTAACAGGGCAATGCTTTGACCAACCGTCCCGCAGCCAACAATTCCAACCTTGGAAAACAGGGTACGTGAGGGCGCCTTATGAACAAGCCCAAAATTTTCAATGGATTCAACAACAAGTTCGGCCATATTATTTTAAAAATTGAATAGTTATGTATTATTTGGGACCAAGTGCCTGATTGGCAGTAATTGCAACCAGATCTACAATATCGTCAACCGAACAGCCCCGCGAAAGATCGTTGATTGGGGCTGCCATTCCCTGGAGAATAGGTCCGATGGCTTCGGCATGTGCCAATCGCTGAACCAGCTTATAAGATATATTGCCACATTCGAGATTGGGAAAGATCAAGACATTGGCTTTACCGGCAATTTCACTGCCAGGTGCTTTTTTTAGACCAACAGAAGCCACTATGGCAGCATCGGCCTGTAATTCACCATCGATTTTAAGCGAAGGGTCCATGGCTTTTGCTATTTGCGTTGCGCTAACAACCTTATCAACCATTTCGTGACTGGCACTCCCTTTGGTCGAAAAACTCAACATGGCCAATCTGGGTTCTATTCCCGCGATGGCACGTGTGGTTCTGGCAGTGGCAACAGCTATTTCAGCCAGTTCTTTGTCGTTTGGGTCAGGATGCACTGCGCAATCGGCAAATATCATCAATCCGTTGTCGCCAAAGGAGGTATCCTTCATAAACATCAGAAAAGCGCCTGAAACAACACTGATGCCGGGAAGTGTTTTTACATACTGAAAAGCAGGCCTTAATACATCGCCGGTGGCGTTATCGGCACCTGCAACCTCGCCATCGGCATCGCCATACTTGATCATAACGGTGGCAAAGTATAGCGGATTCTGTAGCAATTTAATGGCTTCATCCTTAGTAAGACCTTTTGACTTACGTAAATCGACCATTAAGTTGGCATACGCTTCTGTTTTATCGTAATGAGCCGGATCAACAATCTGTGCTTTTTCCAGGTTTTTTAACCCGTACTTTCTGGCATTCTCTCCAACTGATTTGGGATTGTCGATCAGAATGATATCGGCAATTCCCTGTTCAATAATGATATCTGCAGCTTTCAGGGTGCGCTCTTCATAACTCTCCGGTAATACAATCCGTTGCCTGTTTTGCCTGGCATGTTGTTTAATTTGATCTATTAAGTTCATCTTCAATCGATTATAAAATTTTCTTCTTGGTTCACCCGTTGAAAACAACGCTTATAAGCAATATTTTGCTACAAAGGAAAGATATTTTGTCCATCCGTCAAACACTGCAGAAATTTATTGCTATTTTTTTATGCAGCCGCTGACAAATATCAAGGTCTGCCGGTGATGATAAGTTAGGTATTGCATAATTTGTTAGTTTTGCAACCTTAATTGTTATTTTACAAACGAATACTCTCAAGTAAGATGAAAGGCGATATCCGGCAGCTTGAATTACTTGCCAAAGACCTTAAGGGCGACTTGTTTACCGATATGAATTACCGGTTGCTATATGCGACAGATGCGTCGGCTTACATGGAATTGCCGATGGCTGTTGCACGGCCGGCTAACGAAGAAGATATACGAAAACTGATTACCTATGCCAATGAACATGGAACTACGCTTATACCGAGAACTGCAGGAACTTCACTGGCAGGTCAGGTTGTCGGAAATGGCATAGTGGTGGATGTTTCAAAGTATTTTACTTCCATACTGGAAATAAATGAATCCGAAGGTTACGCACTTGTTCAGCCTGGTGTAGTGCTGGATGAAATGAATCTCCGGGTTGCCGAAAAGGGTTTGTTTTTCGGACCGGAAACCTCTACATCAAACCGCTGCATGATCGGTGGCATGGTTGGAAATAATGCCTGTGGGGCACATTCGCTTATTTACGGCAGTACACGTGATCATTTGCTTTCTGTTAAGGCTTTGTTAAGCAACGGAGAAACGGCCATTTTTGAATCGCTGGATGAAGAAGGTTTCAAAAACAAATGTTCCGGAAAGAACTTCGAAAGCAGTTTGTATCGTCATATTTCCGATATTCTTTCTGATCCTGTTAACAAAGCAGAGATCATCAGGGAATTTCCAGACCCGTCCATTAAACGGCGCAATACTGGCTATGCACTTGATCTTCTTTTAAACTCGGGTATCTTTACACCCGGGGCACCCGACTTCAACTTCTGCAGATTACTGGCAGGTTCGGAAGGCACGCTGGCTTTTTCAACAGAGATCAAGCTTAACCTGGTACCCTTGCCGCCTAAGGTTAAAGGCCTTGTTTGTATCCATTGCAATTCACTTGAGGAGGCATTACTGGCCAACCTTATTTGCCTGCAGCACAATCCCGGAGCAATTGAACTCATGGACGATACCATACTCGAATGCACCAAATCCAACATTACGCAGCGAAAAAACAGGTTCTTCCTGCAGGGCGATCCGGCTGCTTTACTGATTGTTGAATTTGCAAGAAATTCCATTGAAGAAATTAACGAGATAAGGGATAATCTCGAAAGGGACTTGCGTAAAGCCGGTTACGGTTATGCTTTTCCGCTGGTTACCGGAGCCGATATCGGCAGAGTATGGGCCCTGCGAAAGTCGGGTTTAGGCGTACTTTCCAACATACCCGGTGACGCCAAGCCTGTATCGCTCGTGGAAGATACAGCCGTTATGCCCGCCTTGCTTCCCGATTATATCCGTGATATCAAAGCTTTACTTGGACAAAGAAACCTCGATTGTGTATTCCATGCCCATGTGGCTACCGGCGAACTACATATGCGTCCGGTTATTGACCTCAAGGAACCTAAAGGTGTTGAGCTTTTCCGTAACGTTGCCTTCGACGTGGCTCACCTGGTGAAAAAATACCGTGGATCACTTAGCGGCGAACATGGCGATGGCCGATTGCGCGGGGAATTCATACCCATAATCGTTGGGCAGAAGAATTATGAATTGATGAAGCAGGTGAAGCAAGCCTGGGATCCCAAGGGGGTATTCAACAAAGGTAAAATAACCGATACACCACGGATGGATACTTTCCTCCGCACCCGAAAAGTGGAACAACAGGTTCATTTCGATACAGTTTTCGATTACTCATCAACACATGGCTTTTTACGGCATGTTGAGCAATGCAACGGATCGGGCGATTGCCGTAAATCGGCCCTGATAGGTGGAACAATGTGTCCCAGCTATATGGCCACACGCGATGAGCAGAATACTACAAGGGCCAGGGCCAACGCGCTGCGCGAATATATTCTGAATCCCGGAAAATCAAAGGAAATGTCGCTGAATGCGGTGTATGACATTCTCGACCTATGCCTTGCCTGTAAAGGTTGTAAATCGGAATGTCCGTCAAACGTTGACATGGCCAAACTTAAGTCGGAATTTCTGCAACATTATTACGATATTAAGGGTGTATCCATGCTTGCCTGGATGGTGGGCAACATTGCCCGGATTTACCGCATTAATTCGGCTTTTCCCTGGTTATACAACGCGTTGATTAAAAATAGTCTTACCGGTGCGTTGGTGAAGAAAATACTTGGTTTTGCGCAGCAAAGGTCCTTGCCCCCGCTTTCCGGCAAAAGCTTTGAAAAATGGCTGCGTCAAAACAAATACATCGGAAATGATCATCCGGCAGAAACCAATGATAAGCCTGTTGTATGTTTGTTTCTGGATGAATTTACCAATTTTCTGGACGCGGAAATTGGTATTGCTGCTGTGAAGCTTCTTGTATCACTGGGATACAAAATAGAATGCCTGCCATCAAAAGAAAGCGGCAGAACATTTATATCCAAGGGACTGTTGCGAAAAGCCCGAAGTATTGCAACCTATAATATTAGGCTCTACCAGCAGGTTTTAGGCCCACATAAAGCGCTGGTAGGAATTGAACCCTCTGCCATTCTGACTTTCAGGGATGAATATCCCGAACTGGTGGAAGAAGGAATGCGTGAGAATGCGCGTTTTGTGGCCTCAAATACCTTTACCCTGGATGAATTTATAGCCAGGGAATTTGAAGCTGGCAGAATCAGCAGATCTTCATTTACCAAGGAAAAGCAATTTATTAAAATGCATGGGCATTGTCAGCAGAAAGCCATTGCATCAACTGCCGCTACCAAAACTATGCTTACCATACCGGAAAACTATACCGTTGAAGAAATCAAATCGGGCTGTTGTGGTATGGCCGGCGTGTTTGGATATGATAAGAAACATTATGAGCTTTCTATGAAGGTAGGGGAACTGGTTCTTTTCCCTGCTGTAAGAGAGGCAACTCCCGGAACTATTATCTGTGCTGCAGGAACAAGTTGCAGACAGCAAATTGCCGATGGAACCGGGGTTCAGGCTCTGCATCCAGCAGAAATTCTTTATAAGGCTTTGGTCAATAATCAATAGGGTTGAATTAACCTGTGGAAATTTTACTGCAGAGGTAACCCAAATCCTAAATGGCCGTAAAAGACCATGATGAACCCATTGACTTTTAAGTCTTTTTTATATACATTTGATACACCCAAAATTAAGGTCTATGACTGAAGAAAAGCCATATACCATAGCGTTTCATACACACGAAAAATACCTCGAAGCTATCGTTTCAGGTGAAAGAGATTCGCTTGATGTTTCGATCATGTTTTGGCACGATATTTTTGAAATGAGTGAAGCGCGGAATTTTAAAAGGATTCTGGCATCAGAAAATTTCCAGAACGACATTTCTGCCATTGACATGTACATATTGGGAGAAAAGCTGTGCGAGATGGCACCAAAGAATGTGTTTGTTGCATTTGTGGATGAACAGCTGCAACAGCTTGAAATGAACAGGTTCGCCGAAACTGTTGCCTACAATCGTGGTGGCCAGGGAAAAGTTTTCTCTAACAGAAGAGAAGCTGAAAAATGGCTCCTGGAGCAGGAGGAATAGCCCTATCACCACTTATGCATTCTCCTGAAAACGTTCGTTAACAGGATTTTCGTAATAGTTGCCGGATACAAAATAATATGGCATGTTATTTGAAACATGTACACCAAGCATGGCTTTTAACCTTTCGGTAAAAGTTGCGTATAAAAAACAAAAAACATTCTTTACATAATAATCAACAGAAAATTAGTGAGATATGATTTTGGGTAGCGTCAACAACAAACGGGTGAAAGCATACGATTCATGTTGGAAGTACATAATAATCCCTGCATTGACAATGATCTTATGGCTGGCCGACAGGCAAGAGCTATACAGTCAGGCAGTCGTCAGTGATTTTACCGCCGAACTCAATGTGAAATTTGATCTGCTCGAAACAAAAAAACTGGAAAGGGCTGCCAAATTACTGGATGATGCAACAATACTATTGCAGGAAGCTAACAACCAATATCTTGCACTTTCCGACCTGGAAAAAAAGGAAAGGTATTCCCAGGCCTATAACAGCGCCCTGAAGAAACTATTTGAAAGCGCCGAAACGACCAAAGAAGCTTACGGTCTTGCATTTTCGGTATTTCGTGAAAAAAATGCAAGCTTTTGGCTGAAGATGAGCCGCGCAAATCACCGCGCTGCTGGCATGGAAAAGGCAAAATACTATGAAAGTGCTGCGCTGAAAAGTTTTAACCGGTCGCTTATCCGTCACCAGCAAGTAAAAGAAAGTGACAGGTATGAATATTCACTCGAAATCCTCGAAGATGCTATAGAACATGAGAAGCTCGCTGTCCGCGATCAGGGAAGAGCACTGCAAATCTGTACCGATTATCCGGTTGAGTATAATTACGGTTGGGACGATGATAAATCGTTAGAAGAAATTGTTAAAATATTGAAGGACCCGATTGTTAAGGAACCCCCTAAAGACATTTTTGCAACAGTTGACAAGGAAGTCAAAGTAGATTCGGTTGTATTGAAAGATGTATTTTTTAAAGTCCAAATAGCTGCGCATACCATGCCGCTCAGTCAGGAATATCTCAATCTCATATATAAGGGTGAAATTCCTATCGATCTTATTTTTGAGGAGGGCTGGTACAAATATTCCATAGGTGTTTATAAAACCTTTGAGGAGGCAGATACCGTTCGTATTGAAACGGATATTAAGAAAGCTTTTGTGGTTGCATACAGCGAGGGCAAAAAAATCTCCAACAAAGAGGCCATTGACCTAATTGAAAAAAAGAAAGCAGCACAGCAGCATTAGTTGCTTTTGCTAGTGCAAGGGCTTATCGGTTCTATATCCTGTTGAAAGCATACCGCATGCGGCAAAGATATCCTGTCCGCGTGAGGCTCTTATGGTAGTGAGCAATCCTTTTTCGTTCAGGCGTTGTTTAAACCATGCTATTGTTTCTTCGTCTGAAGGTTCCAACGCCACCTCAGGAATAGCATGGTATCTTATTAAATTAATGCGGCACCGGAGTCCGTTTAGCAAACGGGTCAGCCCGTTTACATGACGGGCTGTATCATTTACCCCCTTGAACATAATGTATTCAAACGATATCCTTCGTTGATGGTCAAAGTTCTTTTTGCGGAGCAGATCAACCACCCGTTTGGCAGGGAACACTTTTTCAACAGGCATAAGTTCCTGGCGTTCTGTTTCAAAAGGGGTATGAAGACTGATGGCTATGTGACAACGGCTTTTTTCAATAAGTTGCTCGAGGCCCGGAATGACTCCGATGGTGGAAACTGTAATTCTCGAAGGGCTAATACCAAGGCCCCAGGGTGACGTCAGTATTTCCAGACTTTTCAACAGATTTTCAGTATTGGAAAGCGGTTCGCCCATTCCCATAAATACATAATTACTCAGCTTATCTCTTTCGGGAAGCGAAAGAATCTGGTTAAGAATTTCCCCGGCGGTAAGGTTCCCGTGAAAACCCTGTTTACCGGTCATGCAAAAAACACATCCCATTTTACACCCAACCTGCGACGAAATACAAAGGGTAGCTCGACTTGGTTCAGGAATGAAAACCGACTCGATATAACGTTTGTCACCTACTTCAAAAAGATATTTTATTGTACCGTCAACGGATTCCTGCATGGTCGAAGGTAACGTACGCCCCACATCGTATTGTTCATCAAGCATTTGTCGCGATTTAACCGACAAATTGGTCATTGCCTCAATGGAGGTGACTTTCTTTTTATACAACCATTCTGTAATTTGCCTGGCAGCATAACCTGGCAATTCAAGGGTTTTTACAATTCCGGAAATTTCACTGTATGTCTTGCCGAGAAGGCATTCTTTGGTATTTGTTGGCATAAAACCGGGTAATTGAATGCCGCAAAGGTATCAAAAACCCGGTTTATTCGAAATCAAGGCAGGATATATATTATTGCTTAAGAATACGGCCCATATATTGTCGTCCATTGTGCAAAAGCGTAAAAACATATAGACCTTCCTGTAATGTGTTTATCATAATGTCTGCTTTTCCGTTTTCCATCTCCAGCACCTGATTAAGTAACCGGTCACCAATGATATTATATAGGCAGAGGATGGCCTTGCCCTGTATATTATCGCATTGAATGGTAACAGACTCATTGGCCGGTTGGGGATAAACCCTGACCACTTCAACAGGTTCTTCATGGCTGGAGGTGGGAATAAGTTCGGTAATTCTGAGCGTAAAATCTTCCTCCAAACCACCGCCACTTCCGTCAACCTGTATCCAGTAAGTCTGACCCGGAATTATTGTGGCCGACTTGATCAAGGGTCGGGGATCATTGTCTGTTCTGTCATCATTGGCTCCCAGCAGCATGTAATTACCTGTAAGCACATCTTCGTATGAATCGGCTTCATACAAGGCTATCTGATTATCAAAACCTGTAGATGACAGGCTCACCAAACCGGTTGAACTTGCCACAAACTTAAACCATACACTGTTTTCAACAATGTCCAGCCCGGTTCCGTATTCGTCACACCACGAAAGCTGACCGGTGCAGGAAGTATAAGGTGGAATTGGTTCACCATCCTCGATGGAGGCACAAATATTCGTAAACACTTCACTTTCGCCATAATTCAATAATATTGCCCGGGCAATATTATCGTTTAGGGGCTTTAATATTTCATAGGAAAGCAAAAGCGTGTCAGAACATGTTCCCATTTCGCCTATAACTTTTACCCCTATATTATAGGACTGATCTGCAGTATATTCATTACGGCGTTGAAGCAGAACGGTATCACCTGTTGGTTGATTCAAATCAGCTTTTAAGGTATCTGCACCGGAAATTTCCCACGAATAATCAATGGCTCCAGTGGCTGAAAGTTCAATCTGATCGAAATCGCAATCGCATTGTTTTCCTTCAGGATGATTGTTAACCTGAATAGCAAGGTCATTACCGACACCTATGTTCAGGGATTCTGACGATTTCACCTCTCCATTTACGGATAAATCGAGTGTTACAATGTAATCACCGGTTGCAGTAAAAGCTATATTGGGATTTGCAGATGTATCCGATGTTCCACCGGCAAATTCAAAACCAGTGCCTGGAATAACAGTCCATTTTCGGTTATAGGGTCCAAAAACCGAATAATCG
>JAFGVG010000017.1 GCA_016938095.1 Bacteroidales bacterium | reverse complement strand
GAGGGAACCGTAAGCCAGGCAAACAACAAGGGCACCAGTATCCAGGAAAAAACACCCTGGACAAGCCAGTATGATTCCCACGACCATCCTTTGATTTTCCGTATAGGGACATAGAAGCTGGCGGCACAAATGCTGCCTATGGCCATTAGTAGAATACTCAGCAATGAATTCATATTATGATATTATTTTAGTAATTTGGCGAGTCGGTTAATCAAATATATGACTCATTTTATGTGATTTCAATATATATTTTGGGCAATTCTTTATACAATCTGATTCCTTTATGTCCTGTAACAATTTTAAATACCTGGCGCACAATACCGAAGATAGGAACTGGGGTATATATCTCACTGTGGTAGGTTCGGCCAGGGTTGAACCCAATAACCAGTATCCGCCACCGGGTCATCCTAGCGGTTATCATTTTAACTGGAACAACGGTCGTGTGTTGCAGGAATATCAGATAAATTACATTACAGAAGGCGAAGGCCATATGGAAACACGGGATGGCAGTTACCATATACGCGAAGGATCGGTGATTGTGCTAAAGCCTGATTTATGGCACCGATACCGGCCATTGAAAAATACAGGCTGGACGGAACACTATGTAGGTTTTATGGGTACTTCGGCCAATGCCATGATGATGTCGGCTGCCTTATTGCGCGATACTCCCGTTGTTCAGGTCGGATTCCACGAAAATATCATCCGTATTTTTCAGGATATTGAAAACCTGATCAAAGCTGAAAGACCCGGATACCAGCAAATCTCCTCGGGTTTGCTGATACAATTACTCGGGCACATCATTTCGCTGAAGAAAAATGAAAACTTCAAACACGGACAGGTTGAAAAATCCATTCAGAAAGCCTGTCTCATCATTCGCGAACACCCGTCTGATAACCTTAGAATCGAGGAACTTGCCGAACAGGTTAACCTCAATTACTCCATATTCCGTAAGGCATTCAAAAGGTACACAGGCTTGTCGCCCATGCAATATCATTCGGCGTTGCGGTTAAAACAGGCAACCCACCTGCTCACCAATACCGAAATGAGTATCAAGGAGATATCGTTTGAGCTGGGCTTCTGTTCTGTTTTCTATTTCAGCAAACTATTCAAGGAAAAAACCAGGATGACCCCCGGAGAATTCAAGAAAAAGAATGGTAATGCTTAGCATCTTTGCGCAAACTTAATAACATCTTAAATGAAATCTGTTTCGAACCCCGACCTGCAACTGGCCCTTGACTTTGTTCAGCACACCAACCGGAATATTTTCCTTACCGGTAAAGCCGGCACCGGAAAGACCACATTTCTCCACAATCTGAAAACACTATCGCCCAAACGTATGATAGTTGTAGCGCCCACAGGTGTAGCAGCTATCAATGCCGGAGGCGTTACCATCCATTCCTTTTTTCAGTTACCTTTTCATCCACATATTCCTGTTCAATACATAGATGCCAGCCATCCGCATCAGCCCGACTCCATTGCTTCGGGCTCATTCAAAATCAGCCGCGAAAAGATCAACATTATGAAGAGCCTCGACTTGCTGGTCATTGATGAGATCAGTATGGTGAGGGCCGATTTACTCGACGCCGTGGACGCTGTATTACGCAGGTATAAAAACAAAGGTCTTCCGTTTGGCGGTGTTCAGCTGCTGATGATCGGCGACCTTCAGCAATTGCCGCCTGTAATAAAAGACGACGACCGCGAAATACTGTTCAGGTATTACGAAACCGGCTTTTTCTTTGGCAGTCATGCCTTACGCAGCACCGATTATGTTACCATTGAACTTAAACACATATACCGGCAACGCGACCAGGAGTTCATTTCGTTGCTGAACAAGATACGCGACAATCAGCTGGATGCCTCAGCACTCGCAGAACTTAACAAACGTTACAATCCGCAATTTGATGCCGATGCTGACGGCGGCTACATAACGCTGACCACACACAACGCCCAGGCACAATCGATCAACGAAAAACGGCTGGCCAACCTGAGCGGTAAAATGCGCACTTTTAAGGCAATTAT
Organism: Bacteroidales bacterium; assembly: GCA_016938095.1. Taxonomy (GTDB): domain Bacteria; phylum Bacteroidota; class Bacteroidia; order Bacteroidales; family UBA10428; genus UBA5072. Next base: position 2,815 of record JAFGVG010000017.1, on the reverse strand, counting down.
ACGCGACGATTTTCCTGAATATGCCTATCCGACCTCACCCGAACTGGAATTAAAAAAAGGCGCCCAGGTTATGTTTGTCAAGAATGACATTTCAAAAGAAAAACTTTTCTTTAACGGGAAAATCGGTAAGATAACCGGTTTCGATGAGGATGTCATTGTTGTGCAATGTGCGGGCGATGATTATCCCATTCTGGTTGAAATGGCTGAATGGCAGAATATGAAATATTCGCTGAATGAGGACACAAAAGAGATTGAGGAAACGGTTATCGGTACCTTTATTCAATATCCGCTTAAATTGGCCTGGGCTATTACCATTCATAAAAGCCAGGGACTTACATTCGACAGGGCCATTATTGATGCCCAGGCTGCTTTTGCACATGGTCAGGTTTACGTGGCGCTAAGTCGATGCCGTAGTCTTGATGGACTGATACTCAGCACCCCGGTAGCACAGCGGGGTATCATCAGCGACCCGGTGGTTTCGGGTTTCATCCGCGAAACCGAAAAACGTCAGCCCGATCAACGCCAACTGGCCGACTCTAAAAACGCCTACCAGGAAAATCTGATTATGGAGTTGTTTGATTTCAGTCCTGTGGCCCGGGGCCTGCAATATTGCCTGAAACTGTTAAATGAGCATCACCAGAGCATTGTCGGAAGTCCCAGGGAAAAGTTTGCGCAAATGCTTACAGTTGTTACGCGCGACCTGACCGGTGTAGCAGAAAAATTCCATCCTCAGCTTAAAAATCTGTTGCAATTGGATCCCGATGCCGAAACCAACGAAACGCTGCAGGAAAGGATTAATAAGGCCAGTCACTTTTTTACCGGCGTAATGGAAAACAACCTGGCTGATATTATCAAAGGGTTAGCTGTTGAAACCGACAACAAAGAGACGAAAAAATCGCTGACCGAAGCTTTTAACAGGTTGCGGCAGGATATATTCCTGAAAATGGCCTGCCTGGAATCGGTTAAAACCGGATTCCGCACCAGGGATTACCTGGAAACAAAAGCCAAAGCCGTTATTGAACCGCCGGCTGCCAGGACAAGGGCAGCACATACTGTTGAAGATGAAACCGGGGTGATCAATCATCCCGAGTTGTTCAGAATATTGAAAGCCTGGCGTGACAGTAAAGCCAAAGAATCGAATCTCCCCCATTACATGATTCTCCATCAGCGGACACTTGAGACACTCTGTAATTTCCTGCCGCAAAACCCCGCAGCATTAAAGCAGGTGAAGGGAATGGGGAAAGCAAAGTTTGAGAAATATGGCAACGAACTGCTGGAAATCATCACCGATTTTTGCCTCGAAGAGCACATAGATCCTCCTCCCATAAAGCCAGGAACAAAAAAAGTAAAAACTGCGGTGCAGAAACCCAACACCCGGCTAACAACCTTTGACATGTTTCGCAAGGGCAAAACGCCTGCTGAAATTGCGCATGAACGGGGATTTGCCGTCAGTACCATCGAAGGCCACCTGGCCCATTATATCGGAACCGGTGAAGTGTCGGTCAATGAATTTGTATCTCCTGATATTGTTGAGCGTGTGGCTGCGCACCTAAGCACCACAACCGAACGCAACCTTGCTCCCATAAAAGCAGCGCTGGGCAATGAAATTTCATACAGCGACATCAGGTTTGTAATGAAACACCTTGATTTTCTGCAGTACAAAAAAAACGATCAATAGCACTATCGTTTCACGGAAAGGTAAACAGCATAATAATGGGTCAGACTTCCGGCCAGCACAAATAAATGCCATATGGCATGACTGTATGCCAGTTGCTTTTTCATGTAAAAAATGGTACCTCCGGTGTAAAATAATCCTCCTATTAACAGGTACACCAGTACAATGCGTGGCATGGTATGAAAAAGCGGCCAGGCCAGCATGGCACCTGCCCACGCTACACCCACATATATTAATGTACTGAGCAGTTTATATTTGCCAGTAAGAAAAAGCTTGTAAATAACACCACCCCCCATAGCGGCCCAGAAACCAGCCAGGAATGGCAATCCGTTCCAGCTTTGCATGTTGTATACCACAATGGGCGTAAAAGTACCGCCAATAAGCAGAAAAATATTCACATGATCGAGTATCCGCATCTTTTTCTTCAGATTTTCACGGGTTGACCAGTGGTACAGAGCCGAATTAAGGTACATCATCACCAGGCAAAAGCTGAAAACCATCACCGGCCAGATGGCTTTGCCCTGGTTTAGGGTAAAATTCACCAGCAGCGGCGCCAATACACCAAAAATAACAACGCCGATCCCATGTGTCAGCGTGTTGGCAATATCTTCCTTTCGTGTGCTCATAAACAATTACAACTGATACCTTATCATAAACGTGCTTTATTGCTTTTATGCCGGATATCAGCGCTGGCAAAGGTATAAAAAAACCCCGCTTTGAAACAAAGCAGGGCCATTTTGAGCCTGTTGGCTTAGGAATAACTCAACATTATTTTGAAACAAGTTCCACCGAAAGGGTCATGTCATCATCGATAAACTGGTCTTTCAGGTTGGCAAAAATTGACTTCGACTGGTAATTTACGCCCCATAGCGTGCGATTGATGGTAAAAAGCTGTGTACTGGCAATAAGTTTGCCGTTGCGCACATTGACACTGGCATTGAAAGCGATCTTTTTTGTTATGTCCTTAATGGTAAGGTTGCCTTCTATCCGGTGTGTTGCTTTTGCTGTGGCAGCTGACTGACTGGTCAGTTTACTGACCTTTGTGATTACAAAGCGCGCCGTGGGATATTTTTCCACTTCAAAAAAATCGGCCGATTTCAGGTGGCCCACCAACCTGCCGTTCATCCCTTCATCCTGAAG
>JAFGVG010000157.1 GCA_016938095.1 Bacteroidales bacterium | reverse complement strand
GGGGGCTTTGCGCGCCAATGAGCTGAAAGACGAGCTGACCAATCTGATTGCCAATCATAACCTCGAAATCATGGAGGGCAACAAGGTGATTGAGGTGAAAAGCGGTGGAATTAACAAAGGCGCTGCAGCCGTGCGCTTTATCGGCGATCGCAGGTTTGATTTCATCCTAGCCGTTGGCGACGACTGGACCGATGAATACATGTTCCGTGAATTGCCCGAAAATGCAGTAACGGTTAAGGTTGGAATGGTAAATACGGCCGCCCGCTTTAAGGTAGAGTCGGTGACAGGAGTACGCAGCCTCCTGAAGGCTTTGACTCAATAAGCAACTACCACTTTCGTTCGGGTGCTTTAAAATGATAAATCACTGCCAGACGAAAAGTTTGATAATGATAATCCTGAAAACCGGTTTGATATTCAGCAGTAATGTTGAAGAGCTTGCCGGTTTTTTTGATGCGGGTGCGTAAAACCCGCGGGTCGTTATGACCCTGTATGGTTCCTTCGCCATAAATGCCGTTCAGGTATTTGTAAGCATCGTAACCATTGTAACCTCCGTATTCGGTGTATAAGCTCAGCCACTGGTTATTCAGTTCTATTCCCAGTTCAATAACTGCACCTTCGTCCTGGGCCATTTCCACCTTGTTGGTTTGCCACACATAAAAACCCGTAAGGCCAGCGATTCTGATTTCGCTAAGCCATTTTGACGAAGTATAAAAGCTTTTTCCGAAAGCCATGTAAAAATAATTCATTCCTGCATTGGTATAGCGCGCATGGTAGTTGTCGCCCGTGGTGGTTTTCAGGGTGTAATTCAGCACCATATCGGGCAGGTAGGTTTTGTCTTTCAGTAACTGAATGTAGGTGCTGATGAGCAAATCACCAGCCACGGTCATCCAACCTTCATCGCGGTATACCACCTGGCGGAAATCGCGTACTTCGTTCGAGCTTCTGAAAGTTTCGCTGGGTTGGCCCCATATTTCAACGGCAGCGCGGCCGGGAGCAATGTTCCAGTAATACCTGAAAAATGTGTTAACAGCTGTATCGCCGCTCATTTGGTGATAATGGGTACCCAGTTCAAGCTGCGATTGGTAGCCTACTTCGGCATAATCCATTCTCGGAACCAGCAAAGCATTGGGGCCCATTTTACCGGGAGCTATCTGCAACCACTGGGCCATATGTCCGCCTCCAAAATTGATCCATTCGCTTTGATCACTTGTTTGAGAAAAAAGCCATGCTGGTAATAAAAGTAGGAACAGAAAAACAGCGCTTTTATGCATGATGTTTAGTTAAGTAGTGCAAAAATAGAAATTGCAGGCACATTTTTCTACACGAAATGCGAATGATTGTTACTTTCGTTTGTAACAAATACTCAAAAACACTGACCAATTTAAAAATTATAAAAGCAAAGCACTAAAACAATGGAATTCTTTAAAGCAGAAAATGTAAGTAAACGCTACTCGGGACACCAGGCGCTTACCGATGTAAGTATCTCTATTGAGCAGGGACAGGTTTTTGGTTTGCTGGGCCCCAATGGTGCCGGAAAAACTACCCTCATCCGCATCATCAATCAGATTACAGCACCCGATGAAGGTCACATATTTCTCGAAGGACGCCCTTTGAAATCGACCGACATTCATAAAATTGGATACCTGCCTGAAGAACGTGGATTATACAAAAAAATGAAGGTCGGAGAGCAGGCACTTTACCTGGCTCAGTTAAAAGGAATGTCGCGTCGCGATGCGCTTAAAAAGCTGAAATACTGGTTCGAAAAATTTGAAATACAGAGTTGGTGGGATAAGAAACTTATGGAGCTATCGAAAGGGATGCAACAGAAAGTACAGTTTATATGCACCGTACTCCATGAACCACACCTGCTCATTTTTGATGAGCCATTTAGTGGTTTCGACCCCATTAATGCCAATCTGTTGAAAAAGGAAATACTTAACCTGCGGGAAAAGGGTGCTACCATTATTTTTTCAACCCACAATATGAGCTCGGTAGAAGAAATTTGTGATCATATTGCACTGATTAACAAATCGAAAAAAATACTCGACGGCAACATCCAGGATATAAAAGCCAGTTTTAAAACAAATACCTATGATTTGGTTTACAAAGGCAATTTCAACGAAATAAGCAGAATGCTTGGAAGCTCTTTCGATGTTTTAGCACACGATGAAGGAAAGCATTTTAACCAACTTACCGTTAAGAATCAAAACGGAACACAAAACAACGACATGCTGAAACTTATTATGCCCGTGTCTGAAATAATATCATTCAGCGAGCGCATACCTAGTATGAATGAAGTGTTTATTAACGTAGTAGAAAGCAATAACTAAACCCGACTGTTATGAATAAGACCTTACTCATTATAAAACGTGAATACCTGATCAGGGTAAAAAAGAAATCGTTTTTATTGTTGACAATTTTAACCCCGCTCTTGCTGGCAGCTATCATGTTTATTCCTGCTTATCTTGCTACCCGTGAGAGCAAGGACGAACACAAGGTGGCCGTTTTCGATCGCTCGTCGCTTTTCTTAGGAGAGCTTGAAGACGCTACTTCAACCCATTTTCATTTTATTCAGGAAGAAGAATACAATGATGTAAAAGAAAATTTGAAGGACAATGAATATTATGCCTTACTCGATATCCCCGAAAATATTGTGAATATTAACCGGGTAAATGTTTATTCACACAAGCAGATCAATCTCGATGTTAAATCACATATCGACCGCCAGCTGGAAAAAATTCTTGAAGATCAGAAACGGGCAGAGCTCGTTAATCGCCTTGGTATTTCCGATCTTGAAACTCAATTGCAGCGTACCAAAACCGAAATCTCGGTCGAAACAATCAAGTTAAGCGAAGGTGGTGAAGCCAAAAAAGGCTCAACCGAAATTGCCATGGGGGTTGGCTATGCAGCCGGTTTTCTGAT
>JAFGVG010000156.1 GCA_016938095.1 Bacteroidales bacterium | reverse complement strand
TTTCTTGAAGAAAAACTGGCATTGTCCAAAACATTGGGAAAGGTTTACATACAACGGTTCATGCACGATACCTGGAAACGGTTTAAGCATGCCGCAAAGACTGACTTTGACAAGCATTATCCCGATGAATTCACACCAGATCTCCTGCGTTATATTGGCGAAAAAATAAACTACCTGCCTCAGGGTGACAAATTCATTGACAAAACCATAAAATTGGTGGAGGATCGCCGTAAAATGCTTGCCGATGGGAAAATCGACTGGGCGCTAGGAGAATTGCTGGCCTATGGCACTTTGCTATACGAAGGCCATTCCGTTAGGATAAGCGGACAGGATTCCATACGTGGAACTTTTGCCCACCGGCATGCCGCACATGTGATTGAAGATACCGACCTTAAATATATACCGCTCCGGCATGTTTCCGCCAACCAGGGAACCTTTGATGTATATAACTCTCCCTTAAACGAATACGGTGTGCTTGGGTTCGAATATGGTTATGCCTTGGCACATCCCGACGGACTAACCATTTGGGAAGCCCAATTCGGCGACTTTACCAACGTGGCGCAGGTAGTTGTCGATCAATATATCAGTTCAGCCGAAGAAAAATGGGGCCTCATGAACGGACTGGTAATGTATCTGCCTCATGGATTCGAAGGTCAGGGACCGGAGCATTCCAGCGCCCGAATTGAAAGATTTTTGTTGCTGGCAGCCCGAAACAATATGCAAATTGTAAATCCCACAACGCCTGCCAACCTGTTTCACTTACTCAGGCAAAGCGTAAAAAGGAATTTCAGGGTGCCCCTTATCGTTTTCACGCCCAAAAGTCTGCTACGCCATCCTTTATGTTTTTCAAGGCTGGAGGAATTAACCACTGGCCATTTCAACGAAGTGATCGATGACAATGATACTGATGTTGATGAAGTACGCAGGTTGGTTTTCTGTTCGGGCAAAATATATTACGATCTGTTGGCAAGAAAAACCGAGTTTTCGGCCCGCGACATTGCACTGGTAAGGATTGAACAATTACATCCCTTTCCGAAAACACAGGTTGAACAAATTATAAAAAAATACCGGAATGTTCTCTTAACATTATGGGTGCAGGAAGAACCCGGGAATATGGGCCCCTGGCGTCATATTCAGGACGAATTCAAACAAGGACAAATATTGCCCATTTACAGACAACCCAGCGGAAGCCCTGCCACCGGCCTGCTTAAACTACATCAGATAGGCCAGGAAGAAATAATCAGCAAGGTATTCCGGAAATGCGAATGCGATCTGAAGCGAAAATACTGTGGACTGCAATGTTCCACTGGAAGCATGCGGCAGCAGATGCTGAAACAATACAGTTATTTTCCCGAAAAATCCTAATTTTTTCACTATGATCATAGCGGTTAAAATACCCTCGGCCGGTGAATCGGTAACTGAGGCAGCCATAGGCAACTGGATTTCGGCAGATGGTTCATATGTCGAAAAAGACGATGAACTGGCCGAAGTGGAAACCGATAAGGCCACGTTGCCACTGATAGCCCCCGAGTCAGGCAGGTTAACCATTCTGGTAAAAGCCGGCCAAAAGATCAGTGTGGGTGAAGTGGCCTGCACCATTGATACAGATTCGCGCAGCAACAGCCCTGTAGCAAAAAAGGACTTTTCAGAACCAAAACCAGTGCCACCCGCTGAACCAGTCAAAGATATTCCGAAGCCTGTTAAAACAGAATCCTCCGCCGTAAAAACAACACCACTCGCCAGAAGCATAATGCATGCTCACAACCTGGACATTGACGATATCATCAACGGACTCAGAAAAATAACCCGTCAGGAGGTGGAAATGGTGGTTAAACAGTCAACACCTGCAAAACCGTCATCACCGATTTTTACCGATGAGCGTGAAATCGAACGTAGAACCATGAGTCCCCTTCGCCGGAAACTCAGCAAGCGCCTGGTTGCGGTAAAAAACGAAACCGCCATGCTGACCACCTTCAACGAAGTGGATATGAGCCGTGTGATGCAAATAAGAAAGCAATACCAGGACCGGTTTATTTCCAGGCACGGGCAAAAGATTGGTATGGTATCGTTTTTTGCAAAGGCCGCTACCATTGCCTTACATTTATTCCCCAGGGTTAATTCAATTATTGATGGTGACGATGAGATTGTCCCCAATTATACTGATGTTGGCATTGCCGTTCAGACAGATAAAGGACTTATGGTGCCAGTAATCCGAAATGCCCATTTGCTGAGCCTTCCTCAAATTGAAATACAAATTGCCGCATTAGCAGCAAAAGCCAGGGCATCTAAACTGTCGATCGAAGAAATGACAGGAGGTACCTTTACCATAACCAATGGCGGCATTTTTGGCTCAATGCTGTCGACTCCTATTTTGAACCCACCGCAATCGGCCATTCTGGGTATGCATAATATTGTTGATCGTCCGGTAGCCATAAATGGTACTGTACAAATCCGTCCCATTATGTATGTAGCCCTATCTTATGACCACCGCATGATCGACGGGCGAGACTCGGTTGGTTTTCTCTCAAAAATTAAAGAACTTGTGGAAGAACCTGTTAAAATGTCGGGGGAATCCAAC
>JAFGVG010000155.1 GCA_016938095.1 Bacteroidales bacterium | reverse complement strand
GTAAACGGTCGACCCATAGGTAACAAACCATTCGGGATGGGTTCGGGTAATGTGGTCGGGTGCTGTGAGGTTTACTGCGGTATCTCGCAGTGCCCTGTATGGGTTAAGCCATACATGTATATCCAGCCCGCGCTTTCGGCATTCAGCAATGGTAAACGCCAGCGGATCATAGAAGGGGTCGGGGGCTTTCCCCTGTTCACCGGTGAGGTAATGCGACCAGGGTTCAATGGATGAGGGATAAAAGGCATCGGCAACAGGTCTGATCTGTAACACAACCGTATTCAGGTGATATGCTTTAACCAGATCAAGCAGTTCAGTCATCTCTCGCTGTTGATCAGCGGAAGTTAGTCCGGGTTTTGATGGCCAGTCGATGTTTTCAACGGTGGCAATCCAAACAGCCCGCATTTCGCGTTTAGGGGTGTACTGGGCATTTGCATTTAAGCATGTACCCAAAACCGAAACGAGTATAATCAGGTAGCAGCCTTTCATCGGTTTGTTATCAATTGAAGCATTCATTCAAAAGTAACTAAGATTTCACTGAAATAAAATCGAGATGTCATCAATTCCCTTGATACCTACTTATGAAATTAACACTGCGTAATAGGTATCAAATAATTTCTGATAAAAAAGGTGTTATTTTTGATTTAGCAAATAAGTGATCTGAACCTACACACAAAAATTCAACAGGCCATTTACGATGAAATTGCTGCCGGTAATGCCGGGCCAGTGTTGACAGAATAAAGGAAAGCAATTATATTAACCAACACATTCAGGATATGAAAACAAATAAGATCAGTCAGTTATTTCTTGTTTTTCTGGCCGTGGTTTTTGTTTCATGCCAGGCACAGCCTGTGGCACAAATAATAACAGGGGCTGAAAGAACAACTGAGTATATTTCTTATTTGGAGGGGAAAAAAGTGGGTGTAATGGCCAATCAGACCTCAAGGGTGGGCTCGGTAAGCCTGGTTGACACCTTGGTATCACTGGGGCTTGATGTAAGAAAGATCTATTGTCCCGAACACGGCTTTCGTGGTGATGCCAGCGATGGCGAAGTAATCGAAAGCGGAAAGGACGCCAGAACTGGATTACCCATCATATCCTTGTATTCAACTAAGCGCAAACCAACGCCCGAAGACCTTGAGGGTATTGATATATTGGTATTTGACATTCAGGATGTGGGCATGCGTTTCTATACCTATATTTCCACATTGCATTATGTTATGGAGGCTTGTGCCGAAAACAATATTGAGGTCATGGTTCTCGATCGCCCCAATCCGCATGGCTTTTATACCGACGGACCGATCCTCGACACAGCCTACCGGTCGTTTGTCGGCATGCACCCGGTACCGGTGGTTCATGGCATGACTATAGCAGAATATGCAAAGATGATCAATGGTGAACGTTGGCTGGCCAACGGAATGCAATGCAAACTCAAAACAATAGCCTGTACAAACTACACCCACGATTCGCTATACCAGTTGCCGGTAAGGCCGTCGCCTAACCTGCCAAATATGACAGCCATCTATTTGTACCCATCACTGTGTTTCTTTGAGGGTACGGTTGTCAGCCTTGGCCGTGGTACCGACTTTCCTTTCCAGGTATACGGACATCCTTTGCTTACAGCTATGAACTTTTCGTTCATACCTTTGTCCCGTCAGGAGTCCATTAACCCTCCACTGATAAACCAGCTTTGCTACGGTGTGGACCTGAGAAATTATAACACTGACTCACTGATACTTTCACGGAAAATTAATCTCGGTTGGGTAATATCAGCTTACGCTCTATTCCCCGATAAGGATAATTTTTTCCGACCCTATTTTGACACACTGGCCGGATCAGACAAGTTACGCAGGCAAATTACCGGGGGGATGTCCGAAGCCGGAATCCGTGAAACCTGGGAAGAAGGCCTTGCAGTATACCGCTTGGTGCGTCGTAAATACCTACTCTATCCCGAAGAAACGCATTAATGCCTGTTTTAAGATCTTGTAACAGTATCGTTAGTTCTGTTTTCGCTCAGGCATGTTATGGCTTTTACCTTTCGGGTTCGCAAGTCACTGTTGTATTAATATAGTCCCGGATTTTTATTATTTTTCCAGGTTTAATACCTATTTATGGATTCCCGGATTCTAAATATTACCATTGTCGCGGTTGAAAACAGCAGCATTACATTTGACGTGTCGGATGCATCCGGTAACACCAGGGTGCATTACCGGCAGGTGGAAAACCTTTTTGCCTTTGAACCGCACAATAGCCTATCGGCCGTTTTGATTAACAATCAGTTTCAGCTTCAGAAGGTCATCAGGTCGGCACTGAAAGGTGAGCCTAAGCCAGGGCAGGTTGTGCGGTGTGTTTTTATTCGGGACTTCCCCTTCCTTAGCGGAAACGATTTTAATCATTTCATTCAGATCGACAGGCGTGGTGATCAGACTGAAATCAGGGTTAGTTCCGATGAAACTCCAGGTATTTGCAAACTTTATACAGATGGATCTTACGCACATGAAACAAATCGTTCAGCCTACGCCGGCATTATTATGGGCCGGGAAAATGCCGTTGAGCGTTTCGATGGAGTATTTGCCGGAGGTAGCAGTGGTTTGGTGGAATTGCTTGCAGTATACGAAGGTTTAAAGCGGGTCAGGGGAGAACAGTCGGTTCAGGTTCATACCGACAGCCGTTTTGTAATTCGTGGTCTGGCCCAGTGGATAAACTTCTGGCGGTTGAACGACTATCAGATGGCCTACGGACGTAAAGTGAGATATGCTTCGCACTGGCAAAAGCTCGATAATTTGGGCGAAGGCAGATTGCTCGAACTGAAATGGATAAAAGCCCATTCAGG
>JAFGVG010000154.1 GCA_016938095.1 Bacteroidales bacterium | reverse complement strand
TATATCAACCCCTGTGGATTTACCGATAAAGGCGTGACCTCCATGGAAAAAGAATTGGGAATTACCCAGGATATGGATGCCGTTAAAGCACTGTTAAAAGAAAACATGGCCCGGCAATTTAACCTCCGCTTTTCCTGAGCAGCTTTCTAGAGCTTAAGCCTTGGCAACCTGCTGCGTTTAAACGCCGGCACCATCACCTGCAAAGCTGCCGGTATAACCTTTACCTTTAACCTGCGCTTAAGCGTTACCGGCTCGCCATCGAGATGCATCGTTATCTTCTGCTTACCTTTGAGCCTAAGCGTGGCCTTTTTTACCCGCATGACCTCGAGGTACGGGCTCTGGTCGATGTTTTTAAAAAACAATCTGAGCCCGAGTTCCAGGGTTGAAGTCTTGGGAAACGGCCTCAGCACAATTAAATCAAGCAGTCCGTCATCGATTTGCGCATTGGGTGCAATGTAGGCATTATTGCCGTATTGCCCCGAGTTGGCAAATGTCACCAGGAATGCTTTGAGTTTTACTTTTTGCTCTTCGATTTTCAGAATATACGACTTGGGTGAATACCGGATATACTGGTGAATGGTTGCCCGCACGTAGCTGATCATACCTCGGCGGCTGTCGCTTGCAAATTCCTTCCCCACCTTGGCATCGAAACCTGTTCCGCAGGTACAGAAGAAATACCGGCCGTTTACCCTGCCGGCATCAATGATTTTTACATGGTGTTGCTTAATTACCTCGAGTGCTTCGGTAAAGTTAACCGGAATATGCAGGTGTCTCGCCAGTCCGTTGCCCGATCCGGCCGGTATGATCCCCAGCAAACAGGAGGTATTCACCAGGGCTGAGGCTACTTCGTTTACCGTACCATCGCCACCCACCGCCACAAAGATTTTATACCCCTCCTCTAATTTGTGAATAACCAGCTCAAAGGCATGGCCTTGGTAACCGGTAAATAGCAGTAAACACTGGTCCCGGGGAAATTTTTCCTTGATAGCCTTAAGTATGGTCTGCTTCTGACGCGTTCCGGCGATGGGATTGATAATAAAAACGACCTTATCCTGAAGGGGTATGGCTTCGGAACTCATGTTTTGGATTAAAGATTACGAAGGTATGATAATTTTCGACTAATTTTACCCGTTTACCAATTGCATGATCGCCCGGTTGTATAACTGCTTAAGATTTTCCCGAATTGCTGTAGTTTTATTGATTACAGCCGTTGTTGGCATGCCCCGCGTTTATGCACAGCCCGGAGGAAAAGCTTTTCAGTTTCTGGAAATCACCAACTCTGCCAGGGTAGCTTCACTGGGAGGTGACGCCGTAGCCATTTACGATACCGATCCCGAGCTGGCTTACCACAACCCGTCGCTCCTTAACCGCAACATGCATCACCATATGGCCCTCAACTACGTCGATTACTTTGCCGGAGCCCATTTTGGTTACGCATCGGCCGCTGCCAACCTGGGCGCAAAAAGTGCCATTGCCGGGGGTATTCACTATCTTTATTACGGCACCTTCCAGGGAGCCGATGAAAACGGGATCAAAACAAATACCTTCAGGGCAGCCGACTATTCGGTGAACATCATGTATGCGCGCCCGCTCGATTCGCTGATTACTGTTGGATTAACGGTTAAATCGGTTTATTCCGACTACGAGTTGTACAATTCAACGGCACTTGCCTTTGACGCCGGCATTACCTATCACGATCCTGAAGCCCGGTTCACCGCCGCCCTGGTACTGCGCAACATGGGTACGCAGGTTGATGTGTATGCCCCCGGAGGCAGTCGCGAACCACTGCCTTTTAACATTGCGCTGGGCATTACCAAAGGCCTCAGCCACGCGCCTTTTACCTTTTACGTTTTAGCTAACCACCTCGAAAAATGGGATCTTACCTACGACACCGAAGAAGATAACGATGACAACCTGCTCATTGATGGCAGTTCTTCGGACGAAAGCGATTTTGATCTGTTCATTGACAAGTTCATGCGCCATATGATGGTAGGAACAGCCATACGCATAGGTGAGCGCCTTGAGGTCAGGCTGGGCTATAATTACCGGCGCAGACAGGAAATGAAAATTGACGATAAGACCGCTATGGTTGGCTTTTCGTGGGGTCTGGGACTTAACCTCAACCGTTTTCGCATCAGCTACGGACGCGCCTTGTATCACCTTTCCGGAGGCACCAACCATATCTCGTTCAGCATGAACCTCGATGAATTCAGTAAAAAGTTCTGAGCATATGAAGTCCAGTACCCCTGTAATTATTGCCGTTGACGGTTACTCGTCGTGCGGAAAAAGCACCTTTGCCAAACGCATAGCCAATAAACTGAACTATGTGTACATAGACACAGGTGCCATGTACAGGGCAGTGGCGCTTTATGCCTTGCAACACGGCCTTGCCGACACCCGGCAGATACAGAACGAAACACTGGTTAAAGCGCTCGACGATATAACCATCCGATTCAGATTCAACCCAACCACCGGAACACAGGAAACCTGGCTGAATGGCACAAACGTTGAAGAAGCCATACGTGGGCTCGAAGTCTCGGCCATTGTGAGCAAGATAAGCCAGATTAGCGAAGTGCGCCGGAAAATGGTTGGCCTGCAGCGATCGATAGGCGAAAAAGATAACGTGGTGATGGATGGTCGCGATATCGGCACGGTGGTTTTTCCCCAGGCCAGACTTAAAATATTCATGACGGCCGATGTGGCCATTAGGGCCCAACGCCGCTACAAAGAGCTTAAAACCAAGGGTATCGAAGCCAGCTTTGACGATATATGCAATAACATTCGTATGCGTGACCACGAAGACGAAACCCGCAGTGAAAGCCCGCTGCAAAAAGCTTCCGATGCGCATGTGCTTGATAACAGTCACATGTCCGTGGAACAACAAATGGAATGGTTCGAAAACACCTGGAATAATATAGAGAACAGCAATGACAATTGATATAGATCCAAAAGCCGGTTTTTGCTTTGGCGTTACCAAGGTGGTGAACAAAGCCGAGGAAATCATCCGACAACACGGCCAGCTTTATTGTCTGGGCGAAATTGTGCACAACCAGAAGGAAATACAGCGCCTCGAAACATTGGGTTTAAAAACCATAACGTACGACGAATACCTGAAACTTTCGAATTGCCGCGTGCTAATCAGGGCACATGGCGAACCGCCTGAAACCTACGAATATGCACGGAAAAACAATATTGAACTGATCGATGGCACCTGTCCCATTGTGCTTCGGTTACAAAGTAAAATCAAAAGCGACTTTAACGAAAACAACCAGTCGGGAACCCAGATTGTCCTCTTTGGCAAAAAAGACCATGCCGAGGTAAGGGGACTGGCTGGTCAAACCCAATACCGGACTGTTATCGTGGAAT
>JAFGVG010000153.1 GCA_016938095.1 Bacteroidales bacterium | reverse complement strand
GCGCAATGTGTTGCGTAATGTGCGGGCTATGGCTGAGTGCATTATGAACCATCGAAAAGAACAGCAATAATGTACCCAAGGGTTTTTGTTACCGGAGTAGGTATTATTTCGTCTATTGGCAGCGGTACTGCGGAAACCCTTGATGCTTTGCGGAACGCCAGAACCGGCATTGGCAGGTTAACACATTTTGCATCTGCGCGCGATAACATTCCGGTTGCTGAAGTTAAGTTCAATAATCAGGCTTTAGCCGGCATGGCAGGTTTAGCCGGCAATGCTGCCAGTGAATCGCGCAATACCATGCTTTCGCTTATTGCTGCCGGGCAGGCTGTAAAGTCTTCGGCCTGGGAAAGAAAACCTCATTTACCAACCGGTGCTGTATTTGCCACAACCGTTGGCGGAATGGACCTGAATGAACAATATTACAAGTCGTTGCTCGAGAGCGATGAACACAAGGATATGATATCGCTTTTCGACAGCGCTGACTGTACAGAAAAAATAGCGCATCGCTTTGGTATTCATCAGCTAATTTCCACCGTTTCAACTGCCTGTTCATCATCGGCAAATGCTATATTGCTGGGTTCACGACTTATCCGCAACCGCCTGGTAAAGCGTGTGCTGGCCGGGGGGAGTGATGCACTGACAAAATTTACCATCAACGGGTTCAACGGACTGGAAATATTGTCGCCTACCGGTTGCCGGCCGTTTGACCTTTACCGCAACGGATTAACCATTGGAGAAGGTGCCGCGGCCCTTGTGCTCGAATCGGAGGATTCTGCCGATCCGTCATCCATTATTTGCGAGGTAAAAGGCTATGCCAATGTCAACGAGGCCTACCATGCCACATCTTCGGCAGCAGACGGATCGGGTGCCATTATGGCCATGGCAGGCGCGCTGAGAGCTGCCGGGCTTACTCCGGCCGATATCAGTTACATTAACGCCCATGGCACCGGAACCCAGGTAAACGATTTGTCGGAGGGCATTGCCATTTCAAAGGTTTTTGGCGAAAACCTGCCTCCGGTGAGTTCAACAAAGTCGTTTACAGGCCATACACTTGGTGCTGCAGGTGCTATAGAAGCTGTTATTGCGGCATTGGCCATTCAACACCAGGTGATCATCCCCCAGGTGAATTTTGGTCAGCCCATGGCTGAGTTTGCCATACACCCCCAACTGACTATGACACCAGCCCGGGTTGACCATGTAATGTCGAATTCATTCGGATTTGGCGGAAGTAACACCACCCTTATCTTTTCAAAAGTCTGATATGAGAGCAGTGATTGTGGCACAAAGCGCTGTTTCGCCTCAGCATACCCATGATGCTGAGCATTTTCCTGCTGTGGTGAACGAGGTAATGGCCAACCGGCTAACCTGTATTGAGCCTGAATACAAGTTGCTGATTAATCCAATGCAGCTCAGGCGCATGCCCAGGATACTGAAAATGGGACTTGCAGCATCGCAGTTGTGTGTTAACCGTTCAGGGGGGATCAGACCCGATGGCATAATAGTAGGTACCGGTCTGGGATGTCTTGACAACCTCGAGAAATTTCTGCTGGAAGTACTGAATACCAACGAACGTATCACCAGCGTTCTTCCTTTTATAAATTCAACTCACAATGCGGTAGCTGCGCAAATAGCACTTATACAGCAAAACCAAAATTATAATGTAACTTATTGTCATCGGGGGTTTTCGTTTGAAACAGCCCTGCTTGATGCCTTGATGATGATAAACGAAAACAATGAAAATCATATACTCACCGGTGGAATTGATGAATGCACCAACGACTTCATGCAATTATACAGTTACCATGGCATGTGGAAACAGCCCGGCAGCAATTTAGAGCTTTTGTCGGAAAAAACGAATGGAACCATTGCGGGTGAGGGTGCTGCTTTTTTTATGCTTTCGGGGAGTACTGCTTATACAGGACAGCAAGTGATTATTGAAGGCGTGCACACCTTTTTTACCCCGGATGGTGCCACAATAGCTGAAATTGAAGCTGAAATATCGAGCTTTTTAAACAGTTGTCGGGTTGGGAAGAACAACCTGGAGGGCGTTTTGTTGGGGTTAAACGGAGATATTAAACACGATGCGGTGTTTTATGAGTTAATGGACAACTATTTTGGGCCTGATGCTGAGTCTTTATATTACAAACATTTGTGCGGCGAGTACTATACCTCATCGGCCTTTGCTCTTTGGCTTGGATCGACTCTGTTACGCGATAAGCAAATTCCCACAATGGTAAGATTGCGAAAGGGCAAGCTCAATGCTTTAAATAACCTGTTGATTTATAACCAGGTAAACAATACCGAACACACACTCATGTTGCTCAGCTATGGCCATTTATGATGTAGTGATTATTGGCAGCGGATTGGGTGGGTTGCTATGTGGTAACATACTCAGTAAGGAAGGATTTAATGTATGCCTGGTTGAAAAGAACCACAAACTTGGCGGATCGCTGCAAACTTTTGGTCGCAAGGGCTGCATTTTCAATACCGGCCTGAATTATACCGAAAGTCTTGCCGAAGGCCAGGTGCTGCATCAGTATTTTAAATATTTCGGGTTAACTGATAAGCTTCAGATCAGAAAGCTCGATGAGGACGGATTCGAAGTATTGGATTTTCCCGACGGGAGGTACCGGTTTGCCATGGGGAGGGAGCATTTTGTTGAATCGCTGGCAGCGGATTTTCCGTCGGAGAAAAACGGACTTAAAGCCTATACCCGGAGGATTAGTGAAATTTGCCAGGCAATTTCGATGTATACCTTTTCTGAAAAGCAGACCAACCTGATTGATAACACCAACATGGCCATAGGCGCGGCGGATTATATCAGCTCAGTAATCGGCAATAAAAGGTTGCAGCAGATTTTGGCCGGGAACAATATGCTTTATGCAGGAAACGCTTACAAAACACCCTTGTATATTCATGCGCTGATCAACAATTCGTTTATCGAAAGTGCCTGGCGAATTGTAGACGGAAGTCACCATATGGTGAACATTCTGGCCGAAAACATTGTTCGTAATGGTGGAACCATAGTCACCAAACAGCGTGTAAATGGCTTTGTAATGGCAAACGGAATGGTAAGCGCGGCACAACTGGCCAATGGCGAAAGAATTGAGGGGAAGCATTTTATCGCTAATTTTCACCCCGATCACCTGTTCAATATGTTTGAACCCGGGATCTTCAGGAAAACCTTTCGGACGCGGCTGAATAACATGGAAGATACCATGGGCATGTTTTCGTTGTATTTGGTTTTCAAAAAAAATGCCGTACGGTATAGCAACGCCAATTTTTATCATTTCAACCAGGATAATGTTTGGGTAGCATCGGATTACAACCTGGATAAATGGCCACAGAACTACCTGTATATGCATACCGCCATGAAGCAAACTGACTATGCATCCAGCGGTGTAGTGCTGACCTATATGAGCTACGCCGAATTGAAACAATGGGAGCATACCTATACAGGCAACCGTGGTGATGAATACCTGGCATTTAAAGAGGCAAAAGCCTCCAGGCTATTGAATGCATTGGAAAAGCAATTCCCGGGAATCAGCAGTAATGTTTCAGCTCATTATACCTCTACACCGCTAACATGGCGCGATTATACCGGAACAAGGGCGGGTTCGGCCTATGGTGTGCTGAAGGATTACAACAGGCCGCTGGAATCGCTTCTTGTGCCCAGAACGCAGGTTCCCAATCTGTTGCTT
>JAFGVG010000152.1 GCA_016938095.1 Bacteroidales bacterium | reverse complement strand
GTATTCAACCGGATCACCTTCTTTTATACGTGCCGAATAGTTGATAAAGAGCTCAGATTTTGCCATTTCAGGTTTATAGGGAAGGGTACCTGAGTAGGAATAGTTACCGCCGGTATAAGGAATCACCTTATTGTTGGCTTCAACTTTCTCTCCCTGCAAGGTAGTGGAAGGATACTCAACTTGTCCGCCTTCGTATTTCAGCACAGGAGTGGCAACCACAACGGCCTTTTTGTTGAAATACTTCTCAGGGAATTTCACTTCACCGTTAAGCGCTACCTCACCGCCTTTAGCAACAAGAGGATTGGGTTTTACTTCGTAGCCCACTGTAGGGGATTCCTCCCTCATTTTGGTAAGGCTGGCGCAACTGCTTATTATAAAAGCAGCAACAACGGCAATGATTAGGTAGTTCAGTCTAATTTTCTTCATATTACAATAATTATTTGTTATAAAATAAAAAAGCTATGTAAAGATATGGTGTTAACAAACTTACAAATGTTTTATGGATAAAGAAAGGTTTTGTGCCTCGGGTTTTCATAAATTTTAAGCAAAGGTAGTAAAAAAATATATACATGTCATTATCAACAGTATTATCAAACCGTGGTTACACGACAGGCAGGTAATCAAAAACCTTGCCAAAGGCTGGTTTTAATCATAACCCCTTACAGAAAAGGCATTTCGGCAATCATGTAGTATGATCCCCGTTCTCAAAATGAAAAAGGCTGCAGAAAATATTCCTCCGCAGCCTTATTATAACTTATCAATATCAGCATCAATCCTTGCGATCGTGATATCCGCCACCACGGTGCTCACGACGATCGCGACCGTCGCGTTGGTCTCTCCGGCCCCTCGAATCGCCCCTGGGTTCCCTGGGTTCCCTGGGTGGCCGGGGTGCAGGAGGCACAAATCCTTCGGGCACAGGCAGCAACACCTTTCTTGAAAGACTTAACTTTCCGTTCTTGGTGTCGATCTCAAGTAGTTTAACCTCTACTTCATCACCCTCCTTCAATACATCTTCCACCTGTTCTACCCTGTTCCAGTCGATTTCTGAAATATGCAGTAAACCCTGTTTACCGGGAAGGATTTCCACAAAGGCACCAAAGGTTTGAATGCCTTTAACCACACCTTTGTAGATCTTACCAACTTCGGGTTGTTCCACAATGGCATTGATACGTGTCATGGCAGCCTCAATGGAAGCCTTGTCAGCCGATGAAACATATATTTCACCCTTTCCGTCGACCTCCTCAATATTGATAACAGCGCCGGTTTTGGCCTGAATATCCTGTATTATTTTCCCACCTGGTCCAATGATAGCACCGATGAATTCTTTAGGTATGGTCATATGAACCATACGTGGAACCTGGGGCTTATAATCAGCCCTGGGCTCGGGAATAGCTTCTACCAGTTTATTGAGAATGTGCATCCGGCCCTCGTTTGCCTGTGCCAAAGCTTTCTTAAGCACCTCAAATGTGAGCCCGTCCACCTTAATATCCATTTGGGTTGCGGTAATTCCGTTACGGGTTCCGGCTACCTTGAAATCCATATCACCCAGGTGATCTTCATCGCCCAGAATATCCGAAAGAATGGCATACTTACCGGTTTTTGTATCGGTAATCAATCCCATGGCAATGCCCGATACAGGCCTGAGTATTTTTACACCGGCATCCATAAGGGCCATAGTTCCTGCACAAACTGTAGCCATCGATGACGAACCGTTTGATTCAAGAATATCGGATACCACACGGATAGCATAAACATTGTCAGCAGGCATCATACGCTTCAGCGCGCGATGGGCCAGGTTGCCGTGACCTACCTCGCGTCTGCTGATACCCCTTGACGGACGGGCTTCGCCGGTGGAGAAAGGCGGAAAATTGTAATGGAGCACAAATTTTTCCGTACCCTTGATCAACACCTCATCAATTGCTTTTTCATCGAGCTTGGTTCCCAGGGTTACCGAGGTAAGCGACTGGGTTTCACCCCTGGTGAAAACGGCCGATCCGTGTGCTGCCGGAAGATAATCCACATCACACCAAATAGGCCTTATTTCGTTGGTTTTACGACCGTCTACCCTGAGACCTTCATTTAAAATAAGGTTGCGAACCGCATCTTTTTCAACATCGTGAAAATACCTGTTGATCAATGCTTCGTTTATTTCACTTCCTTCCGGGATCGAGGCAATAAAGTCGGCTTTAACCTTTTCCAGTGCATCATGACGCTCGTGCTTGGCAGGTGTTGTTTTGGCTATCTGATAATATTTATCGTAACCTTCGTCCCATATCCGTTTACGCAGTTCCTCGTCATGAACCTCATGCGAGTAAACACGCTTCTGGCTTTTACCTGCTGCTTCCATAAGTTCAAGCTGCGCCTTGCATTGTACCTTAATGGCTTCATGCGCAAACTTGAGCGCTTCGAGCATATCGTCTTCCGATACTTCACTCATTTCACCCTCAACCATAACAATGTTATCGAGTGTGGCGGCTACCATAATGTCGATATCAGCTGATGCTATCTGTCCAAAGGTAGGATTGATCATTAACTTTCCGTCGATACGGGCAACCCTGACTTCAGAAATGGGACCTTTAAAGGGCACATCCGAAACCATCAGGGCCGAAGAGGCGGCCAGGCCGGCCAGTGCATCGGGCATAGTGTCCTGATCAGCAGAAATCAGCATTACATTGACAAAAGTCTCGGCATGATAATCATCGGGGAAAAGCGGCCGTAGCGCGCGATCGATTAATCTCGAAATCAGTATTTCATAATCGCTAGGGCGGGACTCTCTTTTCAGAAAGCCTCCGGGGAAACGGCCAATTGCTGCAAACTTCTCTTTATACTCTACCTGAAGGGGCATAAAATCACTGTCGGGAGCTCCCTCTTTGGCCGATACAACAGATGCAAGCAACATGGTGTTGCCCATCCGTACCACTACCGATCCGTCGGCCTGTTTGGCCAGTTTTCCGGTTTCGATGGTAATGGTCCTGCCGTCATCAAGGGTAATTGTTTTTTCAAACGTCTTAAACATAATTGTATTTTGGTATTAAATAAAAAGGGCGTGACGCCCTGACATGAAAAGAAAAAGGCAATTCCAGAATTGCCCTTTTTCTTAATTATTTACGTAGATTCAGTTCTTTTATAATCGAACGGTACCTTTCGATATCGCGGGTGCGGAGATAATCGAGCAATCTCCTGCGCTTTCCCACTAACCTGAGCAGTGCACGCTGCGTGGCAAAATCTTTTTTACTGGATTTCAGGTGCTCAGTAAGATGATTGATCCTGGTTGTAAACAAAGCAATCTGACTTTCTGCTGATCCGGTATTGGTTTCAGCTTTGCCAAACGTCTTGAATATCTCCTTTTTGTTTTCGGCTGTTAAATACATAGGTTATAAATAATTACACTTCTTCAAATTTTGAGTTGCAAAAGTATTTATTTTTTTTCATTTACCAATGTTTTGCAACCAAAATTTTAATTTCCATTGCTTTCATCTTTCTTTTTCAGGCGTCCTGATTCCCGCAGGCATTTATTCAGCATCCATTCGATCTGCCCGTTCACACTCCGGAACTCATCAGCCGCCCACTTTTCAATTTTTTTAAGGGTATCCGGATCAATCCGCAGGACAAAAGGTTTCTTTTCCGCCATACATTAGTGATGTAAAGTACCCGTGTTAATAATGGGTTCAACAGGATTATCACCGCAAAGTACCACCAGCAGGTTGCTTACCATAGCAGCTTTTCGCTCTTCATCGAGTGTAATGATGTCCTTTTGCGATATAAGTTCAAGGGCACTTTCAACCATGCCGACAGCTCCTTCAACAATTTTGTGCCGGGCAGCAACTGTTGCCGTAGCCTGCTGCCTGCGTAACATAGCCTGGGCAATTTCAGGAGCATATGCCAGGTAGGCAATACGTGCCTCAATTACTTCCAACCCAGCCATCATTAGACGATCAGAAATTTCCTGCTCGAGGTTCTCATTCACCTGCTCAAAATTCGAGCTCAGGGTAATCTCTGCCCGTTCATCCTCGAAATGATCATACGGATAAGTGCCGGCCAGCTTACGCACAGCCGAATCAGTTTGTACTTTTACAAAATCCTCGTAGTTGTCAACCTCAAAAGCCGCCTTAAAAGTATCCCTGACTTTCCATACCAGAATAACACTAATCAGCACAGGATTGCCTATCTTGTCGTTCACCTTGATCTTGTCGCTTTCAAAATTGCGGGCCCTCAGCGACATTTCAGTCCTTTTGTAAAAAGGTAACACCCAAAAAAAACCGTTTTGTTTAACGCTGCCCCTGTAAGCACCAAAGAGCAACATAACCTTGGAAGAATTCGGGTTAATGATAAAAAAACCTGGTGAAATAAAAACCACCAGTAACACCAACCCAATGGCCAGCCAGACAACCTCGTTCATACCTGCCCAGATCAAAGCAGCTATTGATATTAAATCCACTGCAAACATCAGATAGCCATTAACCGGGAGCAATGTTTTTTCTGTTTTCATTTGTTTAAACTTTTATTATGTTGAATAAATCAAAACATGATACTTTAATGATATCATTTCGATATCAAATATACAATCTGTTTTTAAATAAAAAAAATGTACAGGGGAAAATTTACATGGCCCTGATTACCTGCACGCCAATGGAACATGAAAGACATCTTTTCCGCTTGCAATAAGCCTGGGAAAGCTGAAGTAATGCCTGACTGTCAAGGGCAGAGACAGGTTTTCGACCGAAATGCTCCCACCGGCTTACAATACGGTTCTTTTCCGGCGGAAGCTGGCTTAGCCAGGTGAGAGCAAGTTCTTTCAGGTCTTCGCGGCCATTGGTACTACCGTAATGAAAAAGAAATGGAATTACGGTATTAATTAACAACAGGTTAACCGAACCGGTACCCAGGGCCTTGGGTCTGGCGGGAGACGGTGCATCAAACGTATAGTGGGTATTCCAGAATTCAGCAGCGCAAACGTTAAACACCTGATGCAAGCTTTGTACCTGCGTACACGCAATAACCCGTGAAAACAATCCGCCAGACTTGCTTATCAATGCAGCAAACTGGGCAATCCTGACCGTGGGAAAGTTCATGGGTCGAAGCCGAAGGAATTTCCATATGTGGCAGGGAAGAGGCTTCAACTGGTATTTGTTTTTCAGGTGAAGATACTCGGTACGTAATCTACCGTAGTATCCGTCAAATAAATGCGCATCTTCGAGTAAGCCGGCCTGTCCCATAAGCAATGCCTCCGTCTGCAGCGGATTATCGCGGTGACGCTGCAGTATATGCAAGGGAAGTGACCGTGCCAGCTGTTCAAATGGGTCCCCATTCAATCCGAAGCCGAACGACCGGGCCAGTACAATGTAAAAAACCGCCTCCAGATCATTTTTATGCTGTTCCAGCATTCCGGTTATCATCTGTGTCTTTTGTCCGAGACGTTCAATCGCCAGTGCATTCAGCCATAAACTTACCACCACACCATCCACCCGGCTCAGTTTATCGCCGCATGACAGTTCGGTATTCCCATCCAGCAGTCCGCGGTAATTTTCATAATGATCGGGGTTAAAGGACAATACCACTGTCGGAATAATTTCACCTCCCGATCGCTTCACTTCGCCATTGTACTGGTAAACAACATGTAAGACCACATTGTCATAGGCTTTATTGTGCTGGTGCCCATGCGAAGCCCAATCTGAAGACCGTAGGTGTATTTCAACATTTCCAGCCCAGGTGGTATTGCCAATGCCTATACGGGCATTCAAAAAATCGGGGCCTGCATCAAGGTTATGCTCACCAAGCGAGAGAACCCTTACTGTTTCACCGGTATCGGCAATCATGCCTTCGCGACGGAATAATCCGTACTTCCAGATAAAATGCAAAAATTCTTCTGTCATCATTATTTCAATTAACCAACCTTAAACGATCCTAAAAAACTTACCGCCTGACATCTACCTGCAACTTAGCGGAATGCTTCAGAACACTAATTTACACCAATCCCTTTTCCGCTAAAATCCGGCTCATCTGAAGCTGCAAATCTGCGGCCTTTTCCCCGGCCACCAGGGCAAAACGTTCCGTTGAATCGGCATGTATGATGCCCCTGGATGAGTTTACCAATAAACCACAATGCGCGTTCATTCCATACCGGGCAACCTCGTCCAGGTCGCCTCCCTGTGCCCCGACACCCGGGATCAGTAAAAAATGGTCCGGAACAATTTCCCTTACCTTTACCAGCATGGAAGCACGTGTAGCCCCCACCACAAACATCATATTACCTGAATTGCCCCAGCCTGAAGATTTGCGTAAAACCGTTTCAAACAGTCTTTCAGCATTTGAAGCTGAAAGAAACTGGAAGTCCTCTGCTCCCTGGTTTGAGGTCAGGGCCAAAACAACCACCCATTTACCGGGATAGTCGAGAAAAGGCAAAACCGAATCGGAGCCCATGTAAGGTGCAACAGTGACTGCGTCGGCCTGAAGCAGGCTGAAAAACGTTTCGGCGTATTTTTTTGATGTATTGCCGATATCACCGCGTTTGGCATCGGCAATAACAAAGAGGTCGGGATAATACTCCCGGATATGTGCTATGGTAAGTTCGAGTTGTTTCCAACCATGGGTTCCATGACTTTCGTAAAAGGCAGTATTGGGCTTGCAGGCAACAGCCAGGTGATGGGTGGCGGCCAATATCTGCCGGTTAAACTCAAAAAGCGGATATTCGGCGTTTCTGAGCTTTTCGGGCATCTTTCCCGGTTCGGGATCCAACCCTATACAAAGAAAGCTTTTCTTAAGCCTGATCTGCCGGTATAATTGTTCCGTATTCATGATCCTTTAATTAACCTATGGCGCTTTCCCTGAGCCTTTCGGCATTTTCGGCCATTTGCAGCTGATGGATGATCTCGTGTATATTACCGTCGATAATATTGGGTAAATTATACAAGGTAAGGTTGATACGATGATCGGTAACCCTTCCCTGCGGATAGTTATAGGTACGGATTTTGGCCGACCGATCGCCAGTGGAAACCATAGTTTTGCGCTGGCTTGCAATACCGTCGAGGTACTTCTGGTATTCGATATTGTAAAGCCTTGTACGCAATTCTGTCATCGCTTTCTCGAGATTTTTAAGTTGCGATTTCTGATCCTGGCATGAAACCACCACGCCGGTAGGAACATGGGTAAGCCTTACAGCGGAATAGGTGGTATTGACCGATTGACCGCCAGGTCCTGATGAGCAAAACCGATCGATACGAATATCTTCCTGTTTTACATCGATATCGAATTCTTCAGCTTCGGGCAATACAACTACTGTAGCTGCCGAGGTATGCACTCTCCCCTGAGTTTCGGTTTGCGGAACACGCTGAACGCGGTGCACACCCGATTCATATTTTAAAATGCCATATACACCGTCGCCTTTGACATTGGCGATAATTTCCTTATAACCACCGGCTGTACCTTCGGTAAGTGTGGTTATTTCAATTTTCCATCCTTTTTGTTCACAAAACTTGGTATACATACGAAAGAGGTCGCCGGCAAATATACTTGCTTCGTCACCACCTGTACCCGCCCTGATCTCGAGTATGGCATTCTTGCCATCCTGAGGGTCTGCCGGAAGCAACAAAATTTTAAGGTTCTCTTCCATTTCATCAATTCTCCCGGACAGATCGTCCAGTTCTGCCTTGGCCATTTCCCGTAATTCATCGTCCTTTTCAGCAGCCAGCATTGCCTTGGCCGTATCGATATTACTCAATGTGTTCTTGTATTCGAAGTAGGCTTTAACAACCGGATCTAAATCCTTGTATTCCTTGTTCAACTGGATGTATTTCTTCATGTCATTCATCACATCAGGTGCTGTAAGCAACCTGCCCACCTCCTCAAACCGCATTTTGACGCCTTCGAGTTTATCCAGTATAAAGTTTTTACTCATATAATAAAATAGTGATCAATTGGTTACATCAATACACAAAGGTTCCAAAAGGACTTGCAATGGTAAGTTTACGACCGGTGCCTGCTTCAACGCGACCGATAATCCGGGCATCAACGCCGAGCTCCCTGGCAATATCCATGATTCCTATGGCAGACGCTTCGTCGGTATAAATTTCAAAGCGATGTCCCATATTATAAACCTCGTACATCTCATCCCAGTCGGTTCCGGCAGAATCGTGAATAAGCCTGAACAAGGGCGGTAATTCAAATAAGTTGTCTTTTATGATATGTACATTGTCTACAAATTTCAGCACTTTGGTTTGCCCTCCTCCCGAACAGTGTATCATGCCATGCACTGCGTGGCGATAATTATCCAGCACTTTTTTGACAACAGGGGCATAGGTACGGGTAGGAGAAAGCAACAGGCGGCCGGCGTCGATACCCAAATCCAGAATGGGCTGGGTAAGCTGATACTTGCCGGTATAAACCAACGATTTGGGTATCAGATCGTCATATGATTCGGGATATTTTTCTGCCAGATGATTGGCAAATAATTCGTGCCGGGCAGAAGTCAGGCCGTTGCTTCCAATTCCGCTGTTGTATTCGTTTTCATAAACAGCTTTTCCAAATGATGCCAGTCCCACAATTACATCACCCGGTTGTATATGGGTATCGATTACATCTGCGCGTTTCATGCGACAGGTGACCGTTGAATCAACAATGATGGTCCTGACCAGGTCGCCTACGTCAGCCGTTTCGCCCCCTGTAAGATAAACATGAATACCATACTGTCCAAGCACATTGATGGTTTCGTCAAAACCTTTAAGTATATGCATCAGTACATCACCCGGTATCTTAAGCTTATTGCGGCCAATGGTGGACGACATGAGAATATTATCAACAGCACCTACACAAATGAGGTCGTCGGTATTCATAATGAGTGCATCCTGGGCTATGCCTTTCCAAACATTCAGGTCACCGGTTTCGCGC
The DNA here is from genome assembly GCA_016938095.1 of Bacteroidales bacterium. Lineage (GTDB taxonomy): Bacteria > Bacteroidota > Bacteroidia > Bacteroidales > UBA10428 > UBA5072. Next base: position 6,625 of record JAFGVG010000152.1, on the reverse strand, counting down.
CAATACATGTATGCAAGCGAAGATTTGGTTCCGGCGCCATCGGCATGCATTACATTGCACCAAAGGTCGTCGCCGCCAAGATAGTCCGGCACAATTTTGCAAAAAGCATTGGGGTATAAACCCTTATCAAAGTCCTGTATGGCACGGTGTACATCTTCCTTTTTCGAGGAAACACCGCGTTGATTATACCTGGAGGTTTGGCTCATGCATCAGATGATTAAAAAGTGGTGCAAAGTTAATAAAAGAGTTGAAAAAAAACCCCGCTAAAAGCGGGGCTAAACAAACCACTCTCATCTGATAAACCCTATCCCTATCTCTCTCTTTTTAATTGTATGCAGCGCCCAATGAGGACATAAGTCTTTTTCGGGTGAAAAATATCCGGCTTTTAACAGTGCCTATTTTTAGGCCCAGGTTATCGGCAATTTCTTTGTATTTATATCCCTGCAAATGCATGTTAAAGGGAACCCTGAATTCCTCTTCAAGTTGGTCAATGTGTTTTTCAATTTCCCTGGCTGAAACAGACGACTCGGGGGTTTCAAATCCCGATTCCTTACTCAGGTTAAGATAGTACAAGTCGTCGGTATGGTCAAAGGTAGTGTTCGACTTCACCATTCTGCGGTAATTATTTATGAAAGTATTCTTCATAATGGTAAATGTCCAGGCTTTCAGGTTGGTGTCATCGGCAAATTTGTCGCGATAGGAAATTGCTTTCACAAAAGTCTCCTGTAGCAAATCCTTGGCATCTTCCTTATTTGTAGTTAAACTGTAAGCAAAACGCTCGAGACTGTCGGTGAGACTTGTTAGCTGGTAATTAAACTCTATGGCAGTCATATGAATAATGTTTAGGTTATACGAATTATTTTGTTGATCAAAATTACTTATTCCTTAAACATTATCCAAATTTATTTTACGAATACCGACTAATTTAAGGTGGTTTTTATACACATTTCTAAATAATATTTTAAATTAGTTTCCTTTATTTTCAATGCTTTTAGAATATCTTTCCAAATAAGACCTAAATAAAAGCAGGTGTTAAAATGGTGTTAAAAGAATGTTTAATATAACATCTTTTCATCATAAACACTATATTTTATGATCTTTTTATCCTGTTTAACAGATCGTTAAACATTTTTCCATAAAAGGTGCACGGAATTGAATTGTTATGGTTTTGCTATAACTTTTAGTTCCTGTACAAACTGTTCAGGGGTTTTCAGCTTGCGGATATTGGACGGCAGATCATCAGACAGGCGTTCCGCCATGGAACCCGACAGGTAAATGATACGTGGAGCAAATGTAGAGGCGAGCTTTCGGAGATATTCATCGGACTGCCCTCCGTTGAAAGTAGAGGTAATGGAAGTATACAGGAAATCGATTTCCCTGTTTTTGACAACATCCTCCAGATCAGCCAACGGGAGCGACTGTCCCAGGTAAATGGTACGGAAGCCATTTTTACGGGCAAGGTAACACGAGAACAACAATCCCAACTCGTGCATTTCCCCTTCGGGCAGAAAGAAAACAAAACGGGGCATAGCTGGTTTTCCCATACCTGACAGACCATCGAGCGCAACAAAAAATTTCTGTTTAACAAGGCTTGAAACAAAGTGTTCCTGGGCCGGGTTAATCGTGCCGGTTTGCCACATGAGACCTATCCGCATGAAAAAAGGATAAAGTACACGGGTAACGGCATCTTCAAAACCAAATTGTATAATGGCACGGGCCAGTACTTGTTCAAAACGGTATTCATCCAGGTCAATCATGGCCAGGGTAAGATTCTCCACATGTCCTTCGGCATTACCGGATTCGTGTGTAACCTCATTGATGCGGGCTACCATTTCCTCGGGTGTTAGTTTAGCAATGCGTGAAATCTTAAACCCGTTACGGTTAAGTATGGAAATATTCAGCAACTTTTTTAGTTCTGAATCGCAATAGGTACGGATATTTGTAGAGGTGCGCTGTGGCGCTATCAGGCCGTATCGTTTTTCCCAGATACGAATGGTATGCGCCTTTATGCCGGAAAGGTTTTCAAGTTCCCGTATGGTATATGCACCCATATGAATTATTATTGTTTCCCTGTTGTTAACAACTGAGTTTCTGAAAAGTTCATCCTTTATCAGCCGGTCAGTTTTTGCAAGATATACAATCCATCTCTGAAAGGCAAAAACAACTTTTCAACCCGGGTATCCTTTGCCACTAATTCATTAAAGGCCCTGATGCCTTCAGCCTCTTTATCGGTGCGGACGATCTCGGCTGTTACCTTTCCACCCCAAAGCACATTGTCGGCCAACAAAAAGCCTCCAATGTTGAGTTTCGCCAATGCCAATTCGTAATAATCGGTGTATTGCTCCTTGTCACCGTCGATAAAAATAAGATCAAACATTTCACTGAGGCCCTGTATTACCTGACGTGCGTCCCCGCAATGCATGAAAATCTTACTTTCCATACCTGCGAGGGTAAAGTATCTCAAAGCGGTGTCGGACAATTCATCGTTGATGTCAATGGTATGCAACACTCCTTCCGGGGTCAGGCCTTTCGCGAGGCAAATGGCAGAATATCCGGTAAAGGTTCCTATTTCCAGTATCCTGGATGGCTTTATCATGCGGCTAATGAATTCAAGGAGTTTGCCCTGCAAATGGCCCGATAACATACGCGGGTAAACAGTCGTCAGGTTTGTTTCACGATACAGCCTGTGGAGCACATCATCTTCAGGCGAAGTGTGTTGGATGGCATATTCCGAAACAGCATCTTCGGCCGACATAACTTATTGAAATAAAAGGTAAGTGAGTTTGCCTTCGTCAAGTACGTCATTGGCAATATCCATCAGTTGAAGGGAGGTAATGGCTTCTATTTTTTTCTCTGTCTCCTGCAACGATTCTATCCTGTCAAATATCATCAGGCTCTTACCCATGGAAAGCATGTAATTCTCATTGTTTTCCGATGAAATGGCAATATGTCCCAATACCTGTCGCCTTGCCCTTTGCAACTGCAGTGTGCTCAGCGGCTTTTCCCTTAACAGACGCAACTCCCTGAGGATTATATCCTGGCATTTTTCCACCAGCGACTTGTCGGTCCCGAAATAAATGGTAAGGTTGCCGGTATCGGTATAGGCAGTATACATCGAATCAATGCTGTATGCATAACCTTTGCGCTCACGCAGTGCCATATTCAATCGCGAATTCATACCGGGGCCTCCCAGGTAGCTGTTCAGCAGGTATAACGGCAGTCGCCTTGAATCGGTTACTTTATAAGCCAGATTTCCAATGATACAATGCGCCTGATAGGTTTTGCGTTCTACTTTTCGCCTGCCGGGTTTGCTTTCATAAGCGGCGTTAACCCGTTTAACGGACGACTTAAGGTTTGGAACGCTGAAAAAAGCTTCAAATAATTCAACCAGTTTTCCGAATTCTATTCGCCCTACAGATGAAACCACCATCTGATCGGTATTGTAATTACGGTGGATGAACTGCCGGATATGCTCAGGGGTAAAACGCCTGAGACCTTCCTCGCTGCCGAGGATATTTCTCCCCAGGGAATTGCCGTCGAAAAGCATTTCCTCAAAATCATCAAAAATCAACTCAGACGGAGAATCTTTGTAAGAATTGATCTCATCGAGTATGATTTCCCGCTCCTTTTTTAACTCGTTTACAGGAAAGGTAGAGTTAAAGGCAATATCGCTGATCAATTCGAGTGCCCGTGCATAGTACTCTTTAAAGAAAGTACCATGAATGCAGGTTTCTTCCTTGGTGGTATAGGCATTAATCTCGCCGCCTACATCTTCCATACGGCTGAGAATATAATAGGCTTTTCGCTTTGCTGTTCCTTTAAACAGCATATGCTCTATCAGATGTGCCAGTCCGTGTTCACTTTTCTCCTCATCGCGTGAACCGGTATTGATAAAAAGCCCCAGGTGGGCCACCCTGCTGTTCACCGACTTATGAATAAGTCTTATTCCGTTCGACAGCGTGTGAATATGATATTCAGGTTTTGACATCTCGGATGCAAAAGTAACAATAAAGGTGTTACCCGCTATGTTATGCCCAAGCGAATATTTTGGTAAAATTATTTTGTTGAATACTTTTTTTCCTTAGATTTGCAACTCCAAAAAAACAAGGTGCCATAGCTCAGTTGGTAGAGCAACGGACTGAAAATCCGTGTGTCCGTGGTTCAACTCCACGTGGCACCACAAAAAAATCTTCAGCATTTCTGCTGAAGATTTTTTTGTTTATGTGGAATAGTTAAAATGTGAGAAATAACCAGAATATTGGACATTGTAAACATGATCCTAAATGGAAAATTGGCCATTGGCTTCAGGCTGATATAAGATCTCCTTTATTAGAAACTTCTTTTTCCCCGCAGGCACGTCCCACTCAACAACATCACCCTTTCGATAGCCAAGCAATGCTGTTCCAATGGGAGCTGTGATAGAAACATGCCCCTGCCGGATATCTGCCTGACTGGGGTAAACCAGCTTCAGCTGTTTGGTGATCTGATTATCGAGGTCCATAAACTCTATTATTGTGTTCATGGTGACCACATCAGGTGATATTTTTTCAGACTCAACCTGCCTGGCACGGGCCAGTTCTCCGGCCAGCCTGGCCAGGTTATCCGCACTTCCCTTGTTGCCCTTCGCGGTATTGCTTAGTAAACCCATCAACCGGTTATAGTCGCGTTGGGTTACCACAATTGCTTTATTACTGCTTTTCATGATCTGTCTATTTTAAAGTTTAGTATCTGTTTTAATAGCCATTGGCTGTTGGCTGTTAGCTATTGGTCAATGGCTAACGGCTAACGGCTAATGGCTTTTATAAAAAAAGATGATCGGCATCGAGCCTAAGCTCGATGCCGATTATCAAGCTCATTCCCTATAAGTTAAAGGGTGAATATCCGGTGTGCTTCCGGTTGGAACAGAATCTTATCAATGATTACCGGTTCCTCTGTGTAGTTATTATCCTCCCTGCTGTAACAGAGATCATGCTCTTTCAAACCAAGAACCGATAAAGCCAATGGTTTATAGACACTGATGCTATCGTCGGTATCGGAATTGGCGTTATCGCCCACCCCCTCGGGGGGATATACAATTTTTATGGTTTTTGTCTTTCCCGAAACGATATACCTTACGGTAACTTCGGAATTCATGGTTACCACATTGGCCGGTATGTCTTCCGATTTAACTTTGTGTGCTGATTTAAGCATCAGGTAAAGCTGATGCAAGTTTTCAGCCGGCACTTTCGATTGCCCAACATCGTTGTAAAGTTGATTCATCAACCTGAGATAATCAAGGCTCGAGATATTTCTTTCTGCTGCACCCATAATTTAAACAAGCTTAGTGAAACCATACATACTAATTTCTTAACACAAATAAAACAAAGATGTTTTGGAAAAACAGATTGTTTTACATGGTACGCTTGTAAATATAACGAAAGTCCTTTTTATAACCAAACGATATTTGTCAGTAAAAAAACAATTCATTTATTTCAGATTATGGAGCAATTTCAAAGAATTATTATTGCTCAACAACTATTCCCACAGGACAATGATCTGACCCCATTACCTGGTCGAGTATGAAAGCATCCTTTACCCGGGGCATCAACCGCTCGCTTACCAGAGAGTAATCGATACGCCAGCCCAGGTTTTTTTCCCTTGCCCTAAAACGCATACTCCAGTATGAATACTGTATTCTGTCACCGTTTAATTTCCGATAGGTATCCACCAGCCCTAAACCCAGAAAGTTATTAAAGCCATCGATTTCCACCTGGGTATAGCCTGCTGTTTTGTTATAGTTTTCGTCGGGTCTTGCGAGGTCGATAGGTTCATGGGCCACATTCAGATCGCCTGTGAATATCAAAGGTTTTTGGGAATCGAGCTTGCGGAGATATGCTACCAAATGCTCATCCCATTCTTTTCGATAATCGAGTCGTTTTAACTCCTGTCCTGAATTGGGCACGTATGCATTCACCAGGTAAAAGGTATCGAATTCGAGGGTTATTATCCTGCCCTCCTGGTCGTGCTCCACTGTACCGGTATTTATGGAATGGCTTAACGGTTTTAGTTTTGAAAGCACTGCTGTTCCGGAATAGCCTTTCTGCGCTGCCGAATTCAGGTAGAGGTCGTAACCGGTAAGCGATTTTGTCAGGTCGGGCATGGTTTCGGGCTGCGCCTTGGTTTCCTGTATGCAAAGTATATCCGGATCCAGCCGCGCGACAGTTCCATAAAAGTCCTTCCCCACCTGCGCCCTGATGCCGTTAACGTTCCACGATATTATCTTTATTGTTTTTCCCATGGCATAATTTTTGGCTTGCACGAATTTAACAATTTGAAACGAATTAGGTTTTCACCTATAGCTGTCAAGCTAAGAAAATTTTCTTTAGGACATGGCACTTGCTTTATTTTTTGACATTTATTATCCTCCGTGCACACGTACACGGCAGATTTTATAAACACGAAGCACTCAAAGTGAAATCATCGCTATGAACGCTAAGAACTAAGCACACGAAGGAAAGTCCCGCCGATGGCGGAACCTCTTAGTGTTCTTAAACTTAGCGGTCTTAGTGAAGCTTTCTCTTCGTGTACTTCGTGTTAAAAAAAAGACTGCCAAGCACAGCGCAGGCAGCGTATGGAAGAATCATAC
>JAFGVG010000151.1 GCA_016938095.1 Bacteroidales bacterium | reverse complement strand
TCGTAAATGAGCAATTTTCGGACAAGCGTAACGCAGCAAATGGGACTTTATGGACAGACACTAATTATTTAAGTCCCAATATAGCAGCAATAATAGCCTGTCGAACATAAACCCCGTTGAGGGCCTGGGTGAAATAATAGGCCTTGGGGTTCGCATCCACATCCTGGTCTATCTCATTCACCCTTGGCAGCGGATGCAATACCTTCATGTTCGGTTTGGTATTGTCGAGCATTTTGTTTTTTAACACGTAGGCATTTTTAGTCCTTTCGTATTCAATAGGGTCTGAAAATCTTTCCTTTTGCACCCGTGTCATATAAATGATATCTGCCTCAGCGATGTTGGTTCCGAATTCTTTCTGTTCGGTATACTTTAAACCCAGGCCATTCAGATAGTACTTATATTCTTCCGGCATTTTCAGTTCGTCGGGCGAAATGAAATGGAAAGCTGTCTGAAACTGCGACATGGCCATGAGCAGCGAATGCACGGTGCGACCGTATTTCAGATCCCCTACCATTAACAGGGTAAGATTATCGAGGGTTCCCTGTGTTTTGAATATCGAATACAAATCGAGCAGTGTTTGCGTGGGATGCTGATTGGCACCATCGCCGGCGTTAACAACCGGAACAGAGGTTACCTCGCTGGCAAAACGGGCTGCCCCTTCGAGGGGATGGCGCATGACAATCAGGTCGCAATAATTGCTTACAATTTTTATGGTGTCATATAGGGTTTCGCCCTTGGTAACACTCGATGAACTCGAATCGCTGAATCCAATCACACGCCCTCCCAGTTTCATCACGGCACTTTCGAAACTCAACCGCGTTCGGGTGGATGGCTCAAAAAAAAGGGTAGCTATCACCTTATCCTGTAAAAGATTGGGTTGAGGATGATGTTCAAATTCTTCGGCCAGCGCAAGGATACGCAAATACTCATCCTTGGTGTAATCGGTAATGGAAACCAGGCTTTTGTTTTTCATGCGGTACAGCGTTGATATTTTCAGTATTAAGTTATCTTATTTTGTTCTTATAAGCAATGATTTAATCATCGATCTGCAAAGAATCGACCATAATTTCGGGCATTCCTGCAAAACGTTGCATAAACCGGGCTGCCAGGCTTTTTCGTACAGCCACTTCCATCCGGCATTGCGCTTCGTATAAAGGATGAAGGGGCACAAGATTCTCCTCCTTCATGACATGCATTACCGTGTTCAGCTTTTCGTAAGGAAAGGTAATGCTGAAGTTTTGCTCGATAAAGCGTGTAACAATGGAGGCATTTTCAAACATCTGCCGGGTTGCCGACCGGTAAGCATTGATCAATCCGCCCGTTCCCAGCAGCGTGCCGCCAAAATACCTCACCACAACTACCAGGGTGTTGGTCACATCGTAAGCCACGAGTTGGCCAAGTATGGGTTTCCCGGCTGTGCCCGAGGGTTCGCCATCGTCGTTGGCACGAAAATCAGGATTTACTGCTCCCAGCCGGTAGGCATAACAATGATGCCGGGCATCGTGGTATTTCTTTTTAAGCCCGTTTACCAACTGGTGAATCTCGTCTGCCTGTGTCACCGGGTAACCAAAGGAAAGAAAACGGCTGTTACGGTCACGAAACAACCCCTCTGCCGGCTTTTCCAATGTTCTGTAAGTATCTTCCATGATTGGAATATGGATAAAAAAAAAAGGTTCATGTGATGAACCTTTTTTTCTTTAGAATTTCAGTTTCTTTTCAATTTCTTCTATCTGTGTTTTAAATTGTTTATCGGTTTCAACCAGGTTGTTCACTGTTTTGCAGGCATGCAAAACGGTGGCATGGTCTTTACCGCCAATCTGTGAGCCAATGGTGGCCAACGACGATTTGGTGAGATTTTTTGAAAAGTACATGGCTACCTGGCGGGCTTGCACAATTTCGCGCTTACGGGTCTTGGACTGCAGCGAATCCACCTGAACATCGAAGTAATTGCAAACCACTTTCTGGATGTAATCGATGGAAACCTCGCGCTTGGTATTCTTGATCAGCTTATCGATCATTTCCTTGGCCAGGTTCAGCGTAATTTCCTTTTTGTTGAGCGTGCTCTGGGCGAGTAACGAAATAAGCGCTCCCTCGAGTTCCCGGACGTTATCGGTAATATGCGTGGCAATGTATTCAACCACCTCATCGGGCAGTATAATACCGTCTTTATAAGTCTTTTGCTTCAGAATTGCAATGCGGGTTTCATAATCGGGAACCTGCAGGTCGGCAGACAATCCCCATTTGAAACGCGAAAGCAGTCGCTGTTCAAGACCCTGCAATTCCACGGGCGGCTTATCGCAGGTAAGGATCAGCTGTTTCCCCGATTGATGCAGGTGGTTGAAAATATGGAAAAAGATATCCTGGGTCTTTTCCTTGCCGGCAAACTCATGTACATCGTCAATGAGCAGCACGTCAATCATCTGGTAAAAATGCAGGAAGTCATTTTTAGTATTGTTGCGTATGGCTTCTACAAATTGCGTTTGAAAACGGTTGGCAGGTACGTACAATACAGTCTTATCCTGAAATCTATCCTTGATTTCGATACCAATTGCCTGGGCCAGGTGGGTTTTACCCAAGCCGCTGTCGCCATATATGAGCAAGGGGTTGAAAGCCGTTCCACCCGGATTGTTCGATACTGCGAAAGCAGCAGAACGGGCCAGCCGGTTACATTCGCCTTCAACAAAATTGTCGAACGAATACTCCGCGTTCAGCCTTGGATCAATGTTCATTTTTTTGATCCCCGGTATGATAAAGGGATTGCGGATGGTGTTCTCCTCAATGTTCAATGGAACTGTTACGGGATTGTTCTTGATCTCAACCTGGTTACGGGCCGGTAATTTAATGGTATAAAGCTTCGTAGCCGATTGTCCAGGATTCTCCATAACAATACTATATTCAAGCTTGGCTTCATAGCCAAGCTCTTTTCGCAGGGTTTTGCTGATGATGTCAATGTACTTTTCTTCGAGGTATTCGTAAAAAAACGGACTGGGAACCTGAATGGTAAGCACTTTGTTTTCAAGTCGGAGCGGAACAATGGGCTCAAACCATGTGCGAAAGCTGATCGAGGGAACGTTGTCTTTAATAATTTTCAAACAATTACTCCAGACTTCCTTGTGCATATAATATTAGGTTTAGCGTTAGGTGAATAGCTTGTTTTTGTCGTCTCTGAATTTGTTACAGCAAGATTGTGAAAAAAAAAATAAAAAAAAAATCATTTCTCGCTTGATTTTTCAATTAATGACTTATTGTGATTGGATTCAGTACATTAAAAAAAAAGTAATTTGACGAAATTTTATCGTATTGATATTCTGTACTTTACGCTATGTACAATATTACAAAATTGTTAAACAGCATGTTAAAATACTCACTTAAAGCGTTCGTTTTACACTAAGTAAGATTTTTTATTTGGAATCATTCCAAATAAGAAAAAATCGCATTTTCCGGCATTGTTAATAACTCCCAAAAATCCTTAGTTACTTATCCTTTTTGCCAAAAACCGAGAGGTGTACGTATCTTTTGGGATGCTCGCGCAGGTCAATCAGCAACGAATCCAGGCTGGCCAGCGCACTGTTCAGGTTCTGGTAAGCAGCATCGTTGACAATGAGCTGGCCGGCAGTGCCTTCACCGCTGTTAATCTGAGCCAGCAATACCGAAGCTTCGGCAAAGGTTTTGCCGGCCTGATCAATCAGGCTCTTCAGTTCGGACTGTTTTAAGGTATCCGACACAGCCGCAAAATTGCTAAGCAACGCGGCAATATCGGCATTGCTCTTTTTCAGGTTGGCCGTAATATCTTCGAGACTACCCAGCGTTTGTGTAAGCGACCCCGAAGGCTGCAGTGTTTGTTTCAGCGACGAGGTGGCGCTTTGAAGGTTCGAAATGCTGCCCTGTAAACCGGTGCGTGTGTTTTCGTCGAGCAGATCGTTCAAAGCCAGCATCAGGGTATCAATAGAGGTGATGGCCGACTCAATTTTGATGCGGAGCGGGTTGATCAGCTCAGTCAGGTCGAGCTGAACAGCCGATAAAAGGGTGTCACCCGACTGGCAATAGCCGTTACCGTCACCCATAATGATATTCATATCCTTGGCCCCTGAAATAATACTTCCGCTGGCCAGCATGAGCATGGTATTCTTTCTGAGCTTCAGCTTTCCCTCGAGTGAAATTTCTACCACTATATTATCAACATTGTTTTCATCGAACCTGATACCGGTAACGTTGCCTACTTTGTAACCATTGAGGAATACGCCCGCATTTTCAACCAGTCCTTTTACATTTCCGTAAACCGCATAATAGCGTTGGATAGAGGAAAATATGTTCTTCCCGTGCAAGAAGTTTATGCCCCAAATGGCAAGCGCTACTGCCAGCAACGCGACAAAACCGATTTTAAATTCCCTGGATAGTTTCATTATTGATGGTTTGAAAAGGTATATGTTCACATTTACGCACTGCACTTAATTGGCAGCAGTTTCTTTCAGCGCCTGATCAAGGGGAATGATTCTGTTGTCCTTTACCGCAATGACAAAGGCATCGGGAAATTTCTCCTTGATTTGCTTACTGAAAGGTATGATCTCCTGGAAAGTGGGACTTTTGCCCACTGCATACTTGTACAAATTACCAACCTGGTATTCACATACTTCGGGTAACCCCTTGAATTCCCGGGCCTGGGTGCCTATTTTGCGCGAAGAAGCCGCTATCTGCACCTTGAATTCCACCTGCGATAATGCCGGCGCAGGAGTTTCCTGCACAGGTGGTTTCGACTCGGGTGTTTCACTTATTGTGTTGACTTCCTTAGCTGTATCGGGCTTCCCTTGTGAATTTTCGTTGTGCAGGGCGGTAAAGGAACGCCGAGACTCCACAATTTCCTTATAATCCCTGAATGCCCTGTAAATGGCTGAGGCCAGATAATCCTGCCCTGTTTCCGATATCAGGTAATTTTCTTCCTCGGGGTTGGTGATAAAACCGGTTTCGATCAGCACGCCGGGCATAGCCGTCTGCGCCAGCACGAGCAAACTTTGTTGCTTAACGCTGCGGTCCTTACGCTGGGCCCTTTCGCGGAATTGTTCCTGAACCAGTGCGGCAAAATCAATGCTACGCCCCAGGTAGCGCTCCTGCATCAGCGAAAACATGAGATACGATTCAGGAATATTAGGGTCAAAACCGGCATACCTTGTGGAGTAATCCTCTTCGAGCAGGATCACCGAGTTTTCCTTTTTGGCGACCTCAAAATTCTCACCAGTTCGGATTGATCCCAGCACCAGCGTTTCCGTTCCGCTGACCTGGGGATTATCCAACCCGTTGGCGTGTATGGAAATAAACAGGTCGGCCTTGCTGTCATTGGCAATCTGTGCCCGCTTGTACAACTCAACAAAGGTATCGGTGGTACGGGTGTATACCACCTTTACCCCATCCATATTCTCCTCGATATACTTACCCAGTTTCAGCGCAATAGCCAGCACAACAGCCTTTTCGGTGGTTTTCTTTCCCACCGATCCGGGATCTTTTCCGCCATGCCCGGCATCGATAACAACCGTTCTGAGCCGGTAACCGTTATCGGTTTCCTGGCCGCACAGCCCTAATACCAACGCCTGCAAAACACAAAAAAATATAAAAATTTGTCCAAAAAAGCCGGCTGTGTATTTTTTGTTCATTTCACCACGTTATTTTATTAGCTTTGCAGCCTGTAACCAATTTATTGACATGCAAAATTAGCATTTCTGTTTTGATTTCAACAAGCCGCTTTTTGAGCTACCCTAGTTTTTATGATTTCAATCCGAAATAAATATAAGAATGCATATCATTCATCGCGGTTGGTAATCAAACAATCACTTTTTATTATTTTTCTCTTTTTTGTTTGCCAGGTTGTTTTTGCCCAGCACGAAATTACCATAACAGCAAAAGACTCGGTTACCCACGCCGATTCGCTTGCCCAGTCCGCTGTAATAATAAATGTGTCCGACAGCACGCTTACCGACTCGGCCGCTGCCCGGAAACCCAAAAAGCCCATTCTCGAAGCCGAAGTCACTTACGCTTCCGAAGATTCCCTTATTTTTAATGTTCAGGATCAACGGGTATTCCTTTTTGATAAGGCCAATGTTAACTATACCGATATTGGGTTAACCGGCAATTATATCGAATTCGATTACAACTCGAAAATAGTGATGGCAGCCGGATCCATTGACTCATCGGGTCAGTTGGCCGGCAAACCAATATTTACGCAGGGGAGCGACAAATATGATGCCGACACGCTCCGTTACAATTTCGACACCCGCAAAGGGATCATCAAAAACATCATCACCGAACAAGGCGAAGGTTTCCTGCACAGTGGCAGGACCAAACGGCTGGCCGACGGCGAAATTCATGTAAGCAAAGGCAAGTACACCGTTTGCGATCTGGAACATCCGCATTTTTACATAGCCCTGACCAAGGCCATTGCCATTCCCAATGATAAGATCATCAGCGGACCGGCCTACCTGGTATTTGAAGATATTCCCGTGCCATTGGGACTT
>JAFGVG010000150.1 GCA_016938095.1 Bacteroidales bacterium | reverse complement strand
CCATATAGGCCATGTCCATGGCCAGTGCAAAAAACGCCGAATTCACCGGGTAAAACTTCTGACATTCTTCAAAGATTTCCTTTTGTGTTTTATACCGGCCTATCTTGACAAACTGGATGTACTTCCTGAACTGGTCGTTGCTGGTAAAGGGGTTCAGCAGGTTCAGGGCAAAGGCTACGGTCTGAAAGCCGGGGGTGGATGCCAGCAGGCGTACAAGTCCCAATGGCAGGTATTTCCGCGGCATATCTTTTTCGGTAAACGTGTGAATGTGGCAATTGTAAATCATGGTATTACAGTTGAGTGTTATGGGTTTATGCAAACCGTTAAAATTAAGCAAAATTTGGAGCGACGTCAGGATTTTTTCGAACTAAGCATGGATTGTAGATATGGTTGTATGCGCTGCCAATGGAAAAGTATTCGTAGTTGGGTTTATTGTATCGAACCATAATTTTAATGTAACTTGCCATTTCGAATGACCGAGATGAAGAGCCGCGAATTCCAGATTTTTGTCAAACCGGCGGGACCGCAGTGTAACCTGGCCTGCGATTACTGCTATTACCTGGGGAAATCGGCTTTATACGATGCCGGAACCAAATTCAGGATGCCAGAAGAAGTACTCGAAGCATACATCCGGCAGCACATTGAAGCCACCACCGATCCGGTAATCACCTTTTCGTGGCACGGTGGGGAACCGTTGCTGGCCGGAATCGACTTTTACCGCAAGGCCTTGGCATGGCAGCATAAATACTGTCCGCCGGGAAAGAAAATCATCAATGGCATGCAAACCAACGGTACTTTAATTAACGAGGACTGGTGCCGCTTTTTGGCTGAGCACAATTTTGTTGTTGGCGTCAGTATTGATGGTCCAGAAGCCTTGCATAACCTTTTCCGTAAAAGTGCCAACGGACAGGGTACATTTGCCCGGGTACTGAAAGGTTATGATTTGCTGGTGATGCATGGTCTCGATCCGGAAATTCTTTGTGTGCTGAACCACGTTAATGCAAAATATCCGCATGAAGTATATGGTTTTTTCAAACACCTGGGAGCCGGTTTTATAACCTTTATTCCGTTGGTTGAACCAACGGGTGCAGCGGGCGGGGTGTCGGAACGGACAGTGAACCCTATGGACTTCGGCCGTTTTATGTGCACTGTTTTTGATGAATGGCTGGCTAACGACATTGGACGTTTGAAGGTTCAGCTATTCGAAGAAGCTTTGCGCACGGCTTTTCGGCAGGATCATACCCTTTGTATTTTTAAACGTGAATGTGGCGGTGTACCCGTGGTGGAACGCAATGGTGATTTTTATTCCTGTGATCATTTTGTGGATACCGCTCACCGGGTGGGCAATATAGCAGACCAGTCAATTGCAAAAATGCTCGACAGTGAAAAGCAGCGTTTATTCGGTGAGGCCAAGCGTTCAACATTACCCTCGTACTGTTTACAATGTGAGGTGCTGGACATGTGCAATGGTGAATGTCCGAAGAACAGGATTTCGATGACACCTCAGGGTGAAGCCGGGTTAAATTACCTGTGTGCCGGGTACAGGCTATTCTTTAATCATTGCAGGCCTTTTGTCGAGGCTGTTTCAAAGACATATAAGGGCTCAAGGCCTAACCCAGAAACTGGTTAAGCTGTATTTCGAAGGACCTGATGAAAAGGTCCATGTCATTGTCGGCTTTAAAGGTGAAGAAAGGTATACTCCGGCCATAGGCCTGCCATTGCGATGGCGTTTCGGGTTCGTTTTCTGAAAGCGGCCGCAGTTTCAGTTTCAGTGTTGAATCGTCGTTGAGTTTATACTGCAGAAAGATAAACCTTATTTCGGGCCAGGAAAACGCATGCAGGCTTTGGGCAATAGCCTTGTGCATGTCGTTTGATTTCAAATACTTAAGTATGTCTTTTTCTTTTAGTGTTTTGTTAAAGACTGAATATTCGCGGCAATTTTCGAAATCGGTTCCGGCGTATTTCTCGTGCTGAATAATGATATTTTTAATTTCTGTTCCGTTATAGACCAGAATTACTGCCTCAATCAGAATTATTCCGGGTTTCATTTACATCAGTTTTTCCCTGAAAAATGCCACGGTTCTTCCCCAGGCCAGTTTGGCGGCAGCCTCATGATAGCGTTCAGGGTTTGAATCGTTGTTAAAGGCGTGTTTGGCACCTTCGTACATGAAAATCTGGTATTCGAGTCCTGCCTTTTTAAGGGCCTCTTCAAAAGCAGGAATGCCGGCATTAATACGTTCATCGTCGCCGGCATAATGCGCCAATACAGGGGCCTTTATTTTGGCAACATCGGCGGCGTCGGGCTGACTGCCATAATAGGGAACAGCAGCGTCCAGTTCAGGGGCGTTAACAGCTACCCTGTTGGTCATTGCTCCGCCCCAGCAAAAGCCTGTGCAACCCACTTTACCATTGGCCAGGGGGTGGGTTTCGAGGTATTTCACCGCAGCAACAAAATTGGCGGTGGTTTCTTCCATATTCAACGCCCTTACCATGGCAACGGTTTTGTTGGTATCGTTTTCGGGTGTTCCGCCCTCAGCGGAGAGTGCGTCGGGGGCAATGGCGAGGAAACCTTCGGCGGCCATACGGCGGGTTACGTCCTGAATATGCTTGTTAAGGCCCCATATCTCGTGGATGATGATAACGGCGGGCAGTTTTTTCTTTTTGGCAGGGTGTGCCATAAAAGCTTTCATTTCGCCGGTCTTGCCCGGATAAGTTACGAAGGCTGTTACCACATCGTTCTCATCAGGGGTCACACCGGCAGCCATTACCTGGTTTTCGGTGAGCAGCGGAAGTAAGGCAGTAGCGGCTGCAGCACCACCGGCATACAGGGTAAGTTTCCGCAAAAAGTCACGCCGGTTAATTCCTCCGCGCCGATAATCGTTAAACAGGTTTTGTATTTGATCATTCATAAGGGTGGAGGTTTATGGGGTTAATGGTTAAATTTACACAAAAATAATGAAGTAACAGCAACACCTGGGTCAGATTATGCAATGCTATACGTTTGTTGTCGCCGGCAAATCTTTGACTATCATTAAAATGTACTGGCCATGGCTTTTACCGGGTCAAGGCGGGCAGCAGTGAAAGCCGGCATAAGGCCGGCAATGATTCCTACCGTTGTGCTGATGAACAATCCCGTGATAATATTGCCGAAACTCATAAAAATATCGAAATCGTTGGCGCGGGCAATAAAGGTGCCGATAAAGATCAGCAGTAGTCCCAGTATACCGCCAATTATGGAAAGGATGACCGATTCGTTGAGTACTTCCAGGATCAGGTAAAAACTTTTGGCGCCAAGGGCTTTCTGAATGCCAATAATGTGGGTACGTTCTTTTACCGATACGAACATGATATTGGCGATGCCAAAAGCACCCACCAGCACGGCAAAAATGCCAATAAAGCCACCGGCCAGGTTTACAACGCTGAATATCTGATCGATCATTCCGCTCATCAGACTGGTTTCGTTAATCGAAAAATTGCTTTTCGACCTGGGGCTGACCCGCCGGATCGATCGCATGGTTTGAATCAGTTCTTGCTTAAACTGGTCGATACTTACCCCGGCAACCGGCTTTGTCCATACCTGCGGACCGGTGCGGTCACTGTTCAGGTCGGCCATGGTTCCCAGGAAACCTACCGGAATAAGCACCACCTTATCAACACTTCCACCACCGATAAACGATTTCCCTTCCTTGCCAAAAACGCCCGCAACGGTAGCTTTTCGGCCTTTGATGCGAATGGTTTGTCCAAGCGGGCTTTGTCCCTCGAACAGTTCAGTTGCAATATCGTGACCGATGATACAGGTATTTTTAGCCGAATTGATTTCCAGGGCTGACAGAAACCGCCCCTGTGCGATACTAAAACTACGGATGTCCTCGAACTCGTCGGATGTTCCCCACACCTGGAGGTTTTCTGCCCGGTTGTCGAGGTATTCGATATCCGAAGTGATAGCCGCAATAAAGCAAGCTGCTTCCATGTTTTTCATGCGGTCTTTTAGCTCCCTGTGTTCCTTTTGGGTTACAACAGGCCTGTTCAGGTATTCCCACCAGGCATATTCCACACCGTCTTCGGGTGCCCAGGGCCATTTCTCAACCACCAGCACGTCATTTCCGAACGATTCAAGCGATTTTTTCATGTTCGACTTCATGGAATCGAGTACGGTAAGCACCGAGACTATGGAAAAAATCCCGATGGTTACACCCAGGAGCGAAAGAAAGGTCCGCATTTTATTGAGGATTACCGTGCGGTAGGCCGATTGCAGACTCTCGTGAATAATGAAATACCAGCGCATGTGGTTAAAATATTGTTGCTAACAAAGATAGGAAAGCGCTGCTTAATATAATAAAATTTTAATATCTTGTAGCCGCTCCTTTTAGTTACTTAAAATTCTGTATATAAAGGCATTTCAATATATTACTTCATAAAACCGACAACTGGTATGAATAAAAAAATTAAAACAGCGCTTATTTCGGTATACTACAAAGATCATCTCGAAGAAATTGTAAAAAAACTCGATAGCCAGGGTGTTGCCATTATTTCTACAGGCGGCACAAAGGATTTCATTGAAAAGCTTGGCATAAAGGTGACAGCTGTGGAGGAACTCACCGGCTATCCTTCCATTCTGGGCGGCAGGGTTAAAACGCTGCATCCGAAAGTTTTTGGCGGAATTCTGGCACGCATGCAAAACAGCAGCGACCAGCACGACATGGCGCAATATGAAATAAATGCCATTGACCTGGTGGTGGTTGACCTGTACCCGTTTGAAGAAACGGTTGCATCGGGGGCAGCTGATGATGCCATTATTGAAAAAATTGATATCGGTGGGATTACGCTGATCAGGGCGGCTGCCAAAAACTGCAACGATGTGGTGATTATCCCTTCGAAAGATCAGTATGCCACCCTGCTGGATATCCTCGACAACCAACAGGGTACAACAACGCCTGAACAACGCAGCCTGTTGGCACTTGAAGCTTTTGCCGTTACTTCGCATTACGACGCAGCCATTTTTGACTATTTTAATGGTAACCGGCAGAAAATGGTCTTCCGCAAAAGCGTTAACCAGGCCAGACCATTGCGTTATGGCGAAAACCCGCATCAGCAGGGCGTTTTCTATGGTAATTTCGATGAAATCTTTGATCAGATACAGGGGAAAGAAATTTCGTATAATAATTTGCTCGACATTGAAGCCGCGGTTTACCTGATTGACGATTTTACGGAAACCACCTTTGCCATTCTTAAACACAACAATGCTTGCGGCGTGGCCAGCAGGACTGTCTTACTCGATGCGTGGAAAGATGCACTGGCAGGCGATCCGGTTTCGGCTTTCGGGGGCATACTCATTACCAATAAAAAGGTGGACATGGCAACTGCAGCGGAAATCGACAAGCTTTTCTTTGAAGTGATCATTGCCCCGGCTTATGAAGAATCGGCTTTGGAAATCCTTCAAAAGAAAAAAAACAGGATTATCCTGATACGCAAAAACACTGCCCTGCCGCGCATACAGTTCCGCTCGATGCTCAATGGCGTAATTGAACAGGACCGCGACATAAAAACGGAAACAAAGGCTGATATGAAGCCGGTTACCAGCAGGGTTCCCACCGATACCGAATACACCGACCTGATCTTTGCCAACAAGGTGGTTAAACATTCGAAATCAAATACCATTGTGTTGGCCAAAAACAACCAGCTTATCGCCAGCGGTGTCGGGCAAACCAGTCGGATTGACGCCCTAAAGCATGCCATTGTTAAAGCACGCAGCTTTGGATTTGACACTGCAGGCGCCGTAATGGCTTCCGATGCATTTTTCCCCTTTTCCGACAGCGTTGAAATAGCAAACGAGGCCGGCATAAAAGTGGTGATTCAGCCGGGAGGTTCGGTAAGGGATCAGGAATCTGTTGATTTCTGCAACAATAACAATATGGCAATGGTTTTTACCGGGGTACGCCATTTTAAACATTGAAAATCCGTAACCTACCCGACAATTATGCGTTTATAAGTATATATTAAAAAAGAATCTATCAAAGTATTACCTTTACAACTTATTTTTTGACTAACTATCTATGGGCATCTTTTCCTTGTTTAACCAGGAGCTGGCAATAGACCTGGGTACTGCGAATACCATTATCATTGAGAATGATAAGATTGTTGTTGATGAGCCTTCTATTGTGGCCATTGACCAGACTACAAAAAAACTGGTTGCCATTGGTGAAACGGCACGCCAGATGCACGGTAAAACACACCAGAACATCCGCACCATCAGACCTTTACGTGATGGCGTGATTGCCGACTTCAACGCGGCAGAGCAGATGATCAGGGGTATGATCCGGATGATCAACCCCCGAAACCGTTTTTTCACCCCTTCGTTACGCATGGTGGTCAGTATCCCTTCGGGCAGCACCGAAGTGGAAATACGTGCTGTGCGCGATTCATCGGAGCATGCCGGCGGACGTGACGTATACATGGTTTACGAGCCCATGGCGGCTGCCATAGGTATTGGTTTAGATGTGGTGGCGCCCGAAGGAAACATGGTAGTTGATATTGGTGGCGGAACCACCGAAATTGCAGTTATAGCGCTTGGCGGCATTGTTTGTAACGAATCGATCCGCATAGCCGGTGATGGTTTTACAGCCGATATTCAGGCTTATATGCGGCATCAGCATAACATTAAGGTAGGTGAGCGCACAGCCGAAGATATTAAAATATTCGTAGGGGCTGCGCTACCCGATATCGACAACCCACCAGCCGATTATACGGTAAGGGGTCCTAACATGATGACCGCCCTGCCTATTGAAGTACCGGTTTCGTACCAGGAAATTGCGCATTGCCTTGATAAGTCGCTTTCGAAAATCGAATCAGCCGTATTATCGGTATTGGAACAAACACCTCCCGAGTTGTATGCCGACGTTGTACAAAAAGGAATTTACCTGGCAGGTGGTGGCGCTTTACTGCGGGGGCTGGCCAAACGCCTTACCGATAAGATAAGCATTACCTTCCATGTTGCCGAAAATCCGCTTCATGCGGTTGCACGCGGAACCGGTATCATCCTTAAGAATACCGAGAAATACCAGTCGCTGCTGATCAGATAAAGCCTCTTCAAAAACGGCCATGCAAGGATGAGAAACTTACTGCGGTTTATAATTCAGCATCATTTCCTGATCCTGTTTCTGGTGATAGAATTTTTCTCGCTGTTCCTGCTCATTAGCACCAATTCGTACCAGAAGGTTCAGTTTTACAACGCATCGCATAAGTTAACCGGCGGTATTTCAAACCGCATGGAAAACATCGGCGACTACTTTTCGCTGCATTACGAGAACCGTGAGCTGGCCGAGGAAAATACCAGGCTTTACAACCGCCTTAAATCGTCGTATTCACTGGCGCTGGCCGACTCGGTTTTGCCGGGCGATACAGCTGCCAGGAGAAAGTACAACTATCTTAACACCAGGGTAATCAACAACACTGTTAATAAGCAGTATAATTACATAACACTCGACAAGGGAAAAAATACCGGCATTGGTCCCGATATGGCCGTAATCAACAACGACGGCATCGTGGGAATTGTAAAATCGGTTTCGGATAATTATGCATCGGTACTGTCGTTACTCAACCGGAATTTTACGGTTAGCGCCAAAATAAAAAAGAACGGTTATTTCGGGCCGCTTAGTTGGAACGGCAACAACACCGGTTATGCCACATTGGTTGATATTCCGCACCATGTTGAAATTGCCGAAGGAGATACCATTGTCACCAGTGGTTTCGGCGGCGTATTTCCCGAGGGATTCCTCATTGGCACCATTGGCAGCTTTCGCCTGAAGGGTGGAAATTACTACGAGATAAGGGTTAAACTCTCCAACGATTTCCGTAAACTCAACCATGTGCAGGTTATTTACCACCTGGAGAAAACCGAGATTGATTCACTCGAAAATGTTGCAGCCCAATGATCCGCGAATTCGGCAAATACCTGTTTTATTTTGTTGTGCTGATACTGGCACAACTGCTGATATTCAATAATATTGAGTTTTCGGGATACGTCAACCCGTATGTTTATGTGCTGTTTATATTATTGCTGCCTTTTACCACGCCACGTATTGTTTTGCTGATCAGTGCTTTTGCCCTGGGGCTTATCATTGACCTTTTTATGGGAACACCGGGTGTACATTCTTCAGCCACTGTGCTGATGGCTTTTTCCCGTTCATCGGTAATGGCCTTGTTTTCACCCCGCGAAGGATACCAGTCGGGTACTTATCCGCGACTGGCCGAATTCGGGCTCGAATGGTTTGTCAAGTACACGGTAATGCTTGTGTTAATACATCATTTTGCCTTATTTTACCTCGAAGTATTCAGTTTTCATCATTTTTTCAGTACTTTGTTCAGGGCGTTCCTGAGCTCGGTGCTCACTTCACTGATCATCATCTTTAGTCAATACTTTGTTTTTCGCAAGTAAAGCATGGATCAATTTGCTGCGCGCCGGAATATTATTGTTGTCATTTTTCTGCTGACAGCTGTTGTGCTGATCGCTCGCCTGTTTTATATACAGGTTATTGACTCGAGCTATAAGCTGTCGGCCGAAAACAATTCACAGCGCGTGGAAACGCTTTACCCGGCGCGTGGGTTAATATACGACCGTAACGGTAAATTGCTGGTATACAATCAGCCTTCGTACGACCTGATGATTGCTCCTTATGAGTTGCAGCCATTTGACAGTTCGGAGTTTTGCAAAATACTCCGCATCGACATCAAAAGACTTCGGGCAGGCATTGCCCGCGCCCGGATACCCAGGTACCGGCGGGAACCTTTTATCAAACAGATATCGCCAGAGACCTATGCCGTGCTGCAGGAAAAAATGCACAAATACCCGGGTTTTTACGTGCGTTCACGCACCCTTCGCAAATACAGCAAGCCCATTGCTTCACACTTGTTAGGGTATGTAGGTGAGGTTGATGAGCGACTGATTGCCCGTAACCCCGATTATTTGATGGGCGACTATATAGGCATAAGCGGTATCGAAGGCTATTACGAAAATGTTTTGAGAGGGGAGAAAGGACAGGAAGTTTTGCTGGTGGATGTTCACGGCAGGGTTAAAGGGTCATACCAGGATGGCCGTTTTGACAAAGATGCCATTGTAGGAAGCGATCTGACCAGCACCATTGATGCTGATTTGCAGGAATATGGCGAATACCTGATGCAGCATTATAAAGGAAGTATAGTGGCCATTGAACCTGCAACAGGCGAAATACTGGCACTGGTTTCCGCCCCGGTTTATGATCCGGCACTGCTCATTGGTCGAGAACGAACTGTGAATTATATAAAGCTCGAACGTGATTCGGTGATGAAACCACTGTTCAACAGAGCGCTCATGGCCAATTATCCTCCCGGGTCAACCTTCAAGCCGGTACAGGCACTCATTGGACTTCAGGAAGGTGTAATTACAACCGCTTCATCGTTCTCGTGCAACATGGGATTCCGTTATGGGAGCCGTATTCTGG
Organism: Bacteroidales bacterium; assembly: GCA_016938095.1. Lineage (GTDB taxonomy): Bacteria > Bacteroidota > Bacteroidia > Bacteroidales > UBA10428 > UBA5072. The sequence goes on along the minus strand of JAFGVG010000150.1, from coordinate 2,993 downwards.
GCTGTCACGACCATCGCAGTCCGCTCGACCTGATTGAAGGTATTCAGCACTCCTGTAATTCCTATTTCTGCAATGTGTATAAACGCATCATCGAAAATCCCAACTATGCTAATGCCGAGGAGGCCTATCAAAAATGGTATGAATATGTAATGTCGTTCGGATTCGGTAACAGGCTGAATAGCGATTTTACCAATGAATTACGCGGTTTTGTAGCGCCTTCAACCTATTACGACAGGTATTTTGGCAGAAACCACTGGAACGCGCTCACTACCATTTCACTGGCAATTGGCCAGGGCGAGTTACTCATCACGCCCCTGCAGATGGCCAATATGTCGGCTACCCTTGCCAACAGGGGCTATTATATCATTCCGCATGTAGTGAAAGCTGTTGAAGGGGTTGATACCATTGAGCACCGGTTTTACGAAAAGCATGTGGTGAAAATCGACACGGCGCATTTTGGCCCGGTGGTAGAAGGGATGTACCTGGCCGTGAACGGCGGCGAAGGGAGTACCGCACGAATTGCCCGCCTCCAGGATATTGCCGTTTGCGGTAAAACCGGAACAGCCCAGAACCCGCACGGAAAGGATCACTCGGTTTTTATTGCCTTTGCTCCAAAGGATAATCCCAAAATTGCCATTTCGGTTTATGTGGAGCATGGGGAGTGGGGGGCATCTTACGCTGCGCCTATTGCCAGCCTGATGATTGAGAAATACCTTACCGACAGCATAGCCCCCAACCGCAAATGGATTGAAGCCCGGATGTTAAACGGAAATTTATTGGATAGCGAATGATTGACAAGCTCAACATAACGGAAGAAATTGACTGGACTACAGTTGGACTGTACCTGTTGCTTGTGATTTTCGGCTGGATGAATGTCTTTGCTTCATCTTATAATGAGCAATTTACTTCCATCTTCAACATAAGGCAGAATTACGGTGATCAGTTGATGTGGATACTGATATCTTTTGTCATGATTATTCTGCTTTTTGCCGTTGACCATCGTTTTTTTAATTTTTTCGCCTATGTGATTTACGGAGTATCCATATTATTATTATTGGCGGTACTGGCTTTTGGTGTGGAAATTAACAACTCGCAGTCGTGGATACGTGTTTTCGGGTTTAATTTCCAACCTTCGGAATTTGTTAAAATGGCCACTGCCCTGGCCATAGCAAAGTATTTAAGCGGTTACAATGTAAAACTATGGAACTGGAAATCGATGGGGGTTATTACTGCGCTCATTGCTGTGCCGGTAATGCTTATTGTATTGCAGCCTGACTGGGGAACTGCCATGGTTTTCAGTTGTTTTATACTGCTGATGTACCGCGAAGGCATGCCGGGATGGATCCTGGCGCTAACCCTTTTTGTATCGACCTTGTTTTTAATGACCCTGCTACTTCCGGGTATTGTGGTGATTACCCTGCTTATCGTATTGGCCGTTGTATTATTCGGATTGCTCTGCCACAAGGTGAAGAACGCACTGATAGCAGCTATAATACTGGGCGCTTCGTTTGCTGTAATGCATGTTGGGTTTCCCTTAATGGGACTGGACTACGGGAGTTATTATCAACTGTTGGCTGCGCTGGTACTGTCCACCGTGGTGTTTCTGATCCTCGCCCTGGTGCATAAGCTCAAGGCAGTTGTGCTTATTTTGTTGATGCTTTACGGGTTCATTGGTTTTACCTATTCGGTCGATTACGTTTTTCATGAAATATTGAAACCTCACCAGCAGACGCGTGTCAATATTCTCCTGGGCAAGGAAACCGATATAAGGGATGTTGGTTATAACCTTAACCAATCGAAAATAGCCATCGGATCAGGTGGGTTTTTCGGGAAAGGCTACCTGAGGGGAACGCAAACCAAACTCGACTTTGTGCCGGAGCAAAGCACCGACTTTATATTTTGTACGGTGGGGGAAGAATGGGGCTTTTTGGGCACCATGTTGTCAATTCTGTTGTATATAGGATTACTGTTGAGGATTTTATTTTTGGCGGAGCGACAGCGTTCAACTTTTGCGCGCATTTACGGATATGGTGTAATGTCGATCCTTTTCTTTCATTTTGCCATTAACATAGCCATGACCATCGGGCTGTTCCCGGTAATCGGCATTCCGCTGCCTTTTTTTAGCTATGGCGGATCGTCAATGCTGGTCTTTACATTATTGCTTTTTATACTTGTAAGGCTCGATTCAGTGCGCAAGATCTACACCAGGTAAAGCCTGCCTGCTTCACAAGCCCGCTGAAATCGACGGGTTATCGGCATAATCTTCGTGGTCGAGAATGATGCCAAAGGACTTGGAAACATAACTGATGAGCGAAGGGAAAAAAGCGGTAAAATCTAATTCAAATTTTTCATAATCTTCGCGCAGCACCCTAATGGCATAGTCGGTCTCTTCGGGGAGGGTGGTATGGCTCGACATCTTATGCAATACCTCTTCGATTCCTTCGATGGAGGAGTATTTCTTAATCCAGTTATTTTTAATAAACGAAGGTAGGAACAGCTTCACGGCTTCCGGGAGCAGGTCGAGATGCCTGCCCAATATATCATGCACATGAAGCATGAAATCTTCAACCGGTTGGGTTGAGTATTTCGACCAGGTATGGAGCAAAAAATGGTCGTAAAAAATGTCGATTATAATACCCGAGTACTTGCGGTATTTTTCAACCAGTCGCAATTTACTGCGCTTAACAATGAGGTTGGTGTCGGTAAACGAATCGATGTGCCGGTGGAGCATAATGCCCTTACGCATGGGTTCGGGGTACATGCCCAGTTCAAACCCCTTGACATAGTCGCCGACAAAGTTGCCTACCATCACTTCTTCGTTGGCGCCGGAAAGATATATGTGCGCAAGGTAATTCACTACACAGTTTTTTCAGGTAATGCTTCGTTATTAAGTTAACAAATCAAAAAATTACCAACAAAAATCGTGCAAAACACTTGGAATTGGATGGGTAAAATGGTAATAGCTGTTGGCTATTAGCTGTTGGCTATTAGCT
>JAFGVG010000149.1 GCA_016938095.1 Bacteroidales bacterium | reverse complement strand
TGTCGGAAGGTTTAAAATTTATTTTTTTCAGCGCTGCCAGGGCATGAGCTGATTCCAGCGCAGGAACGATGCCCTCAAGTCGCGTTAATCTAAATGCGGCTTCAAGCGCTTCCTCGTCTGTGGCATGTTCGAATATAGCCCTGCCTGTAGTGTTCAGGAACGAATGGATGGGACCTATTCCCGGGTAATCGAGTCCGGCTGATACCGAATACGGCTCCAGTATCTGCCCGTCGCTGTCCTGCATAAGCATGGTGCGGCTTCCATGTATGATGCCGGGTTTCCCCAGCACCATGGTGGCTGCCGATTCACCGCTGTGGATACCCTTGCCGCTGGCTTCAACGGCTACCAGTTTAACCTGCGGATTATCGAGGTAATGATAAAAAGCTCCGGCTGCATTGCTGCCACCACCTACACAGGCCACAATATAATCAGGCTCAGAATTGCCGGTCTGTTCCTTCAACTGCCATTTCATCTCCTCGCTGATAACCGACTGCAACCGGGTTACCAGGTCGGGATAAGGATGTGGTCCAACCACAGAACCAATGATATAATGGGTATCAACCGGATTGTTGATCCAATCGCGTATGGCCTCATTGGTGGCGTCCTTTAATGTCATATTGCCGCTTAGTACCGGAATAACTTCGGCACCCAGCATTTTCATCCGTAATACATTGGGCTCCTGTCGTTCCACATCGAGTTTCCCCATGTACACGATACATTTCAAACCCATTAACGCGCATACGGTGGCCGTTGCCACGCCATGCTGTCCTGCCCCGGTTTCGGCAATAATACGGGTTTTGCCCAGCCGTTGGGCAATAAGAATCTGGCCCACCGTGTTGTTAATTTTGTGTGCCCCGGTATGGTTCAGATCTTCGCGCTTAAGGTAAACACGTGTGTTATGAAATTCCGACAGCCGTTTTGCATAATACAGTGGCGAAGGTCTTCCCACATAATCCTTCAGCAAGCTGGTAAACTCCTGCCGGAATGCCGGATCGTTTAATATGTTCAGGTAGTTTTCACGCAATTCGTCGATATTCGGGACCATCATTTCGGGAATGAAAGCACCACCGAATTCACCGTAATAACCCCTTTCGTTAACTGAATAGTTCATTTCAAGTTGTTTTTATAGCTGTTACAAAATCTTTGATCATTTTCACCTGTTTCAATCCCGGTTCGGCTTCGAACCTGCTGTTGATATCCACCGCATGCAGCAATGGATGGGCAAGTTTCAGTATGCCTCCTGCATCTTCGGCGCCAATACCTCCGCTCAGAAAGAAAGGTATATCGAATTCATATTCGTCAATCTTATGCCAGTTAAATTTGATCCCGGTGCCGCCATGTTGCTCCGACCGGGTATCGAACAGAAAGTAATTGCAAACGGACGTATAAGGCTGCATCGCCGAAAAGTCGAAAGATTCATACACGCCAAAAGCTTTGATCACTTTTACACCCTTGGCCTTCAGCTTTTCACAAACCAAAGGCGTTTCACCCCCGTGCAATTGAATGACATTCAGATTATACCGTTGCGTAATATCCAACATGGTGTTTACGTCTTCGTCGACAAAAACCCCTACTTTCGATATGTTGCTCTTTACCTGGTTAAATAATTCCATATCGGGCTTGTCGCCAACATAACGTTTTGAGGAGCGATAAAAAATAAACCCAAGATAATCAACACCTACAGCTGCCACTTCGAGCATGTTCCGGAGGTTACGCATGCCACAAACCTTTACCTTAAGCATTGTCTGAAAATAATTGTCCGACAAAATCCGAGAAGGCCCGGGCAGGTTCGGGGGAACGCATAAAATGTTCGCCCATGAGAAAGCCCTGGTAACCGCACCCCCTGAGTCGTTTTATGGTTAGCGGCGCAGTAATGCCGCTCTCCGAGATCTTCACAAAACCTGCCGGTATGTGTTCCGCCAGCTGAACCGATCGCTCGGTATCCACCACAAAGGTTTTCAGATCGCGGTTGTTCACCCCCACCATGTCGATATACTCGTTGAGGTGGTCCAATTCGACCATCTCATGCACTTCGAGCAAAACCTGTAAACCCAGCAACCGGGCCTGTTTTGCCAACTGCCTGGCTTCGGGAACCGTTAAGGCGGCTGCAATCAACAACACAGCATCGGCGCCCATTGCCTTTGCTTCAAAAAGCTGATATGCATCTATCACAAAATCCTTTCTTAATATGGGAACGGGCGTTAATTCACGTGCACGTTTCAGGTCGTCGGCCGATCCGCCAAAAAAATGCTGATCGGTTAAAACCGAAAGGGCCGATGCCCCCGACCGGAAATAACCCGTGGTAACCTCCTCAACAGTAGAATGTCCGTTAATTAAACCTTTGGAGGGTGATCGCCGTTTGAACTCGGCAATAATGCCGGTTTTGTCATCACGCAGCAGAAAGTCGGTCATAACCAATGGCGTACGTCCGAAAAATTTACCGGTTTCGAGCTTGTCGACCGGCATTTTTGCTTTGGCCTGTTCAACCTCGTTGCGCTTATAGGCCACAATTTCATCGAGAATCGTCATGATTGCATAGCCATTAGCTGGTTAAACGCTTCGAGTGCCTTCCCGCTTTTCAGTGATTCTTCGGCCATGTTTCTGCATTCTTCGCGCGATTTACCGGTATAATAACACATAAGTGCCAGCTGGCTGTTGGCAATAACCACATTGTTTTGAACGTCGGTACCCTTGTTCTGTAAAACATTGAGGAAAATGCCGGCTGATTCGGCCACCGTGGCACCTCCATGCAAATCATCAGCCTTTACAGGTCCAAAGCCAAAAGCTTCAGGCGAGACAATTTCCTCCACCCCGTTAAGAATATATTTGAAACTGCCGGTAAGCGAAACTTCGTCATACCCGTCGAGGCTGTGAACAATAACATAGCGGATGTCTGACTGCTGGTAGAGGTAATTGTATAAACGTGCCAGGTCGAGCCCGTAAACGCCTATCAGTTGCCTGTTTGGAAAAGCCGGGTTAATCATAGGCCCCAGCATGTTAAAAAAGGTTTTCACTTTGAGTGCCTTCCTCACCGGAGCCACATTTTTCATGGCCGGGTTAAACAATGGCGCGTGCAGAAAGCACACACCCGACTTATCCATTTCACGTCGCAGCTTATCGGCATCGGTTGAAAACCGGTAACCAAAATACTCCATAACATTGCTTGAACCGCAGGCCGACGAAACCCCGTAATTTCCATGTTTAACAACTTTTGCACCGGCTCCTGCCACCACAAAAGTCGACAACGTGGATATGTTAAAGGTATCCTTGCCATCGCCGCCGGTGCCACAAACATCAATCGTGTCGAAATCGCCCACATTTACCCTCAGACAAAGGTTCCGGAGTGCGTCACGAAATCCCGAAAGCTCCTCAACGGTAATACTGCGCATCAGGTAAACGGTAATAAAAGCGGCCATTTCCGATTCGGAATAACTGCCCCGGGCAATATTGGTAAGTACCTCCTCCGCCTCCTGGCGGGTAAGGGTTTTATGTTCGAACAGGTAATTCAGTATCTTTTTCATGTGTCAGATTTTTTAATTTTTAATGATTTGCCCGTGCATCCTTCAGATTTTCAGCCAGTTTTCCATAATCTGGTAACCATGTTCGGTGAGTACTGATTCGGGGTGGAATTGCAGTCCCCGCACATCGTACTGATTATGCGAAATACCCATGATATAGCCGTGCTCATCAATACAGGTAACGGCAAAACAAGGTGGCAGGCTTTTTTTCTCAACCACCCACGAATGATAGCGGCCGACGGTGAATTTTTCGGGCAGACCTTTAAACAGGGGTTCATCGGGTTTTAACAGGTTTAAAGGCATCGCCAGGCCATGGTATACCTCGCTGAGATTCACCAGGGTTGCTCCAAATGCCTCGCCAATGGCCTGATGTCCCAGGCATATCCCAAGTATGCTCTTATGGGGGCCAAGTTCCCTGATCAGGTCGAGGCATATGCCCGCTTCAATGGGAATGCCGGGCCCCGGCGACAGTAATATTTTGTCGTATTTTGCCGCAGCTGGTATATCAATCTCATCATTGCGGAAAACATCGGGAGCATGGCCGGTGAGCTTATGAATATAG
>JAFGVG010000148.1 GCA_016938095.1 Bacteroidales bacterium | reverse complement strand
TTATTCATAATAAGTTTACATTATTCACACATTTCTACAATTGTTGCCATGCCAGGGCGTTTGCCTACCAGATAATTCTTTTTGACAGGATATCCGGAATATCCCGTTCGACAACTCTTTCTTTTCCAAAATGCCGATTGCGATATCCGCGGAGTAAGCAACGTTTTTGTAAGCGTTACGGATGAGCAAAAAGTGAGTAAAAGTTATCGCATTGAATATAAGCCCTGAAAAGGGCGTAAGCTCTCCATAGCTTGACGACTATAGGCAGAACCCCGGCCGAACGGGAGCAAGGTAAACTATTACTCCCTTCTTTTCCGCAAGATATTCATTGCACAAAGGTATCCGCTATATATGACGCCTGAGAATCCGCCGCCTGTTTTTCCCCAGGCCGACGCAAAATGAAGGTTGTCGGGAAGACCGGAAACATTTATTGCTTTTCTCGAGGGCGATTGCGCAAACCCATATACCGCCCCTTCGGGATTCAGGGTGTAACGTTTGAGTGTTGCCGGTGTGGCTACATCATGGTAATCAATAATGCCGCTGACTCCCGGAATTATTTGCTCCAGCCGTTGGATATAGGTTAAAGCTACCTGCTTCTTTCTGGCCAGGTAAGCTTTCCTGTCAAGTTTTTCCCATTCATCCAGGTAATCGATGCAACAGATCACCCCCACTCCTTTACCTGCCGGGGCCAGCGCAGAATCAACCTGGCTGTAATCGACAAAGGTGAAATTCCGGCGTGAGAAGTCGTCTTTGTTGTTGTTAAGGATCTCCCGGGGAGAGGTCACGGAATTGTCGTATATAAAAGACGAGTAACTTTGATATCCCAGCTCCCGCAGTGGTTTACTGAAACCAAGATAAACCGTCAACAGTGAAGCGCCTGTTTTCTGGTATTGCAATTCGTTTTTCAATACCTCACCATATTCTGCCGGCAACAGCGCTGCAACATTGGGCATGGCGGTATTGGCAATTACTTCATCTGCCCGGGCTGCTGAAACATCTGTTACGGCGTTACTTTTTCTTTTATACAACACGCCGGCAGCTTTCTGATTTTCTGTGATAATGCCGGTTACCAGGTGGTTTAAAAGAACCTCTCCGCCATGGTTTCTGATATACCCCATGAGATAGTCCGACAATTGCTGTGACCCGCCTTTGATAAAGCTTGCCCCGCCAGTAAAATAGCTTCCCTGGGCGGCAGCATAATAGGCAAGCGAAAGCGTGTAGGGATCATCATGGTAATATCCCAGGTTACCCAGCAGTATGAGTTTCAGATCATCATTATGAATTATCGAATCAAGAAATGCGCCCAGGCTCATATCCGGAAGGTCATTTTCTGTAGCTTTTTTCCTGGGTTTCAGCAAAAGGGCAAAGAAAGCATGGATGCCATCTGCTTCACCGGGGAACAGGTTACACAGTCTTTCAGCAGCTGCCGTTGGGTCATGCGGAATGGTAACATCAATTTGTCCGTTGACAAACCTGTAGAATTCAGGTATCCGAATGAAACTGACCGTGTTAAAAACCTCAAGTTCATTGAATATCTTGGTTTCCATATCACCTGGAGCAGGTCCGTACATTTCATGCAACCCTACTTCGAACAGAAAATCCTTCTTTTTGAAAGTTGTAGCATAACCTCCGGGTATACTGTGTTGTTCAACAACAAGCACCCGCTTGCCTTCTTTTACCAGCTTGGCCCCTGCAGTTAATCCGCCAAGGCCCGCACCGATGATGATTACGTCATATTTCATTGGGAATGGGGTATCGTTTGAATGCTTTGGTCCGGTCAAACAGGTAACGGTAAGTGATGTAATCCTTTGCCGGAACACATCCTACCGCCATAAAAATCTTTCTCATCCGCGGATTAAAATCGGCCACCCACGAAAACTCAATTTCAGTGTAATGCGATTTTCGCCTGAATACTTCCTGCAGGTTATGGATAAATGCCGACTCAATACCCCGGTTCTGGAACTGCGGAATAACTCCCATTAAAACGCCTTTTGCCCGGGTGATCGTTTTTCTTTTTTTAAGCCACAGGAATTTGATCATATCCGGCAATCGCATTTTCCCGTTCAGGTGTTTTAATATCATATTCAGGTCGGGAAACATCAGATAAACGCCAATGGGTTTGCCCGAGTGATAGGCAATCCAAATGAATTCCTCATCAACTATGGGCCTGGCCTTCCTGAGTACAGCCCTGATATATGCCGGATCGAGCGGCTCAAAATTTTCTTTAAACGAGGCCCATGCTTCATTAAAAACGGTTACAAAGTCCATTGTCATCGACGCTTCATTCTTCCAGGTGAAGTGCCGGAATTCGTAACCGGGTTGGTTGAGTATCCGGCCGGCAATTTTTTGAAGCCTTTCGGGCAAAGGTTTGGTGATGTCAAGGTGAAATCCTTCCATTGTATAGTAAACGTCGAACCCATAGGCCTCAAAGAATTGTTTGTAGTAAGGCGGGTTGTAGGAAACATCGAATGAAGGATGGGTGAACCCGTTTACAAGCAGTCCCCAGTAACGGTCGGTTTCACCGAAGTTTATGGGGCCATCGGCAGCTTCCATGCCTTTTTCTTTCAACCAGGCTACGGCAGTGTCAAAAAGAATGAATGCCGCCTTTTCGTCACGGATGCATTCGAAAAAACCAATTCCTCCCGTAGGTTGGTCATAAGAATTCGCCAGGTTGTAATCGATGAAGGCAGCAATTCTGCCTGTCAGATTATTGGAATCGTCCGTAAGGATCCACCTTTCAGCAATACCATGTTTGTAATAGGTGTTGGCAAGCGGATCAAAAATTCCCTGAATGTCTTTATCCAGCGGGCACACCCATGTAGCATCGTTCCTGTATATAAACCGGGCTGTATCGAGAAACAACTTTTCAGTCTTCTTGTCAGTTACTTTGGTCAGGTTCATTGAGATGGGATTAAAGAAAACCGGGCATTATTTCATATAGATCTGGTCAATAACATCCCTGTATTTAGCCTGTATGTATTGCCGCCTTAATTTCAGGGTGGGCGATAACTCCCCTGTTGCAGGTGACCATTCATGGTGAACAAGCCGGAACCGGTTGAGTCTTTCGGGGGGACTCAACCGCTTGTTCAGCTTTTCGATTTCGTTGGAAAAGAACGACAGCACAGCTGGTTGTCTGATGAGTTCTTCATAATTTTCAAAAGTGACGGTATTTGCTTTTTTCCAGTCATCAAAGTATTTGAAATCAGGAGATATCAATGCGCTGGCGAATTTCTCATGTTCGCCGATGACCATGATTTGGTCTATTAAAGGTGATTCTTTAAAAATGTTTTCAATTAGCTGTGGGGCAATGAACTTTCCGTTTGAGAGTTTGAAGATTTCTTTCTTTCTATCGGTCACCATCAGGAATCCGTCTTCGAAATGACCGACATCCCCGGTATAAAACCAGCCTGCTGCGTCAAACGCCTGACTGGTCAGCTCGGGATCTTTATAATAACCCGGCGTTACATTGGGTCCTTTGCACAGAATTTCTCCATCTGCTGCTATTTTCACTTCAACACCTTCAATTACTTTCCCGACAGAACCCAACTTCACATTCCCTTTTTCGGTACGGTTGATGGTAATGATCGGCGATGTTTCCGTCAGTCCGTACATGTTGATTATCTTTATGCCGGCTGCCCAGAATACTCTTTCCAGACGGGCCTGCAGACTGGCCCCTCCGCATCCGACTATTCTCACGTTATTACCCAAAGCCTGGCGCCATTTGCTGAATATCAGTTTATCGGCAATCTTCAGCTTGGCCTCATAAATGATTCCGTTCTCGCCAAACGGATTGTATTGCTGTCCGAGTTCAACAGCCCAGAAAAACAATTTTTTCTTGATTCCTTCCAGTTTATTGCCTTTTGCAACGATAGCATCATAGAACTTCTCAAGAATCCTGGGTACGGCATCAAAACCATCGGGCTTGATTTCTGCCATGTTTGCAGCAATAGATCCCATGTTTTCAGCATAATAAATGCTGGCTCCGCTATATTGAGTTTGGTAATTCCCGAGCCTTCCGCCTACGTGGCACAATGGCAGGATGCTGAGAAATTTGTCATCGGGTTTCAGGTTAAAAACCGAAGCTGCAGCCAGAAAGTTACTCACCATGTTTCGGTGCGTGAGCATTACTCCTTTTGCCGTCCCGGTAGTTCCCGAAGTATAAATCAGGGAGGCAAAATCGTCAGGACCGATGGATTTCATTATCGTTTCCAAGGTTTGACAATGCTTTGACGCATTCAGCTTTCCTGCTTCAATAATGTCTTTCCAGTTTTTCACACCCTCGATTTCATCAAAGGAATAAACAGGAACGGGTTTTTTAATTTCAGACAAAGCAGCGCTTACCGGTTTGAATATCTTCCTATCCGACACCAGGATGAGTTTTGCATCGCTGTGGTTGATAATATACTGGTAATCGGAAGTGCCCAGGGACGAAAAAACCGGAACATGAACGGCTCCGATCATGGATATTCCCATGTCCGCAAAATTCCATTCAGGGCGGTTGTTGGTAATGGTGATAATCTTATCGCCCCTGTTTATACCCAATTCAAGCAGACCATAGCTGAAATTACAGGAATAATCGATGTAATCACGCGAGCTGTATTTCATCCACACACCACACTGCTTGCAGCAGAGAGCATCATCTTTAACGGGCTGAGCGCGGTACCTGTCGAGAATATCAAATGTTCGTTCCACTTTCATATGATGCTATTTT
>JAFGVG010000147.1 GCA_016938095.1 Bacteroidales bacterium | reverse complement strand
TTCGGATTACAATGGTGAAAAACTGACTTATGCCGATACCGGTACGTATATACAAAAGTTTCACCTGTTATTCGACAGGATGGGAATTAAAAAGGGTGATAAAATTGCGCTCATTGGCAAGAACTCTGCCCGTTGGTGCTGCATATACCTATCGGCGGTTTCTTATGGCGCTGTAATCGTACCTATTTTACCCGATTTCAAACCCGATGATGTCCAATCGATCATCAACCACTCTGATGCGATACTATTGTTCAGTGCTGATTCAATTTTTCAGACCCTTGATGCAGCCAGGCTTCCTGCCATTCAGGCAACCATTTCATTGAACAGTTTTGAACTGTTGCATACCACCACCGATGCCATAAGGATGTTGGTTGACCAGCTCGATGCCGAGTTTGTAAAAAACTATCCCATGGGACTTAGTCCTGAGTTGTTTACCCTGCCCGCCATTGGCAACGAAGAACTGGCAGTGATAAGTTATACTTCGGGAACAACGGGTTTTTCAAAAGGTGTAATGTTACAGCATAACAGCCTGGCTGCCAACGTAAGGTACGCCCAGGAAAACATGCCGCTGAAGCCTGGCGATCCCATCGTGTCGTTTTTACCGCTGGCCCATTCATATGGTTGCGCTTTTGAGTTCCTTTTTCCGTTTTCAATCGGATGCCATATTACCATCCTGACCAAAACACCCTCCCCCCAGATCATAACCCAGGCGTTTCAGGAGGTTAAACCCAGGCTTATCCTATCGGTTCCCCTTGTTATTGAAAAGATATACAAGGTCAAAATCCTGCCCATCATTACCAAATTTCCGGTAAATATGATGCTCAAGATACCATTGCTTAACAAGGTGATCCACAAGAAAATTAAAGCTACACTTACCCAGGCCTTTGGCGGTAATTTTGCCGAAGTGGTAATTGGGGGCGCGGCGTTTAACATTGAGGCAGAAACCTTTATGAAGAAAATCGGATTCCCGTTTGCTGTGGGATATGGAATGACCGAATGCGGCCCCCTGATCAGCTATGCACCGTGGACCGTTAACAAAATTGGCGCTTCGGGTCGTAAGGTGGATACCCTTGAAGTAATCATCGATTCGCCCGATCCGGCCAAAACAGTCGGTGAAATTGTATTGCGCGGCGAAAACGCCATGACGGGCTATTATAAAAACCCCGAGGCTACGCGTGAAATAATCGACGACGAAGGATGGTTACATACGGGCGACCTTGGGATGATTGACAAAGACGGGTTCATTTTTATCAAAGGACGGTGCAAAAGCCTGATCCTGGGATCGAATGGCAAGAATATTTATCCCGAGGAAATTGAAGCCGCTATCAATAATAAGCAATATGTGAGTGAATCGTTGGTAGTGTACCGCGAAGAGAAGCTGGTAGCACTCATATATCCTGATAACGACCGCATGACGGCCAATGGCATTTCGCAGGAAGCCCTGAAGGAAATTTTTGAGCAGTACCGTAAAGAGGTGAATGCCGGATTACCAAAGTACATGCAGGTTATACGCTTTGAACTGCATCCCGAAGAATTTGTAAAAACGCCAAAGCGGAGTATTAAACGCTTCCTTTATAATTAGTGTTTTTTACCCCTGGCCAATGAGGCAAAGACGCCCAGCGTGCAGAGTACGGCAAATACAATGAAAATAACCCTTACACTTTGCATGAAGCCTGGTATATTGCCGGTGCCTATGGGCGCATTGCCTATGAATACATGAATAGACATGGCCGCTATGGCCATGCTGAACATCTGACCGGTTAGCCGCATAGTGCCCAGCGTGGCAGATGCAGTTCCAAGAAAGCGCTTTTCGACCGAGCTCATTACCGAATTGGTATTGGGTGAGGAGAACATACCAAAGCCGAAGCCAAGTATGGTCAGTGTAATCACCAGATAGGTATATACCGTTTTTGTGGTAAGAAACGACAGCAGGATCAGGCCCACGACAATAATGGCCATACCTGTTGAAGATAATATTCGTGAATCGATCTTGTCCGACAGTCTTCCTGAAACCGAAGCCACAACAGCCATCAGAATGGGCTGGGTGATGAGTATGAGCCCGGCATCGAGCGGACTCAACCCTTTCACATTCTGGAGATACAGGCTCAATACAAAGGTAATGGCAAAGGTGGCAGCATAGTTAATGAGCGCCGCGAGGTTTGAAAAGGCAAAAATGCGGTTTTTACGGAACAGACCGATATCGAGAACAGGTGTTGCTGCGCGTACTTCCCATACAATAAACAAAACCATTCCGGTTAACCCGGCAAGGGTAAGCCATACGGCCATGGTTTCCGGTAGTTTGGAAAAGCCATACATGAGCGCCGACATAGACGGGATAAAAATCAGCGTTCCGGTCCAGTCGAACTTGTCATTCCGTGCTTCTGCCCATTCGGCCTTAACGCCAAATACAATGCCGGCGACAATAAGCAAGCCCGCGGCTGCATTGATATAAAACAGACTCTGCCAGCCAAGCGACTGGGTGAGAAATCCGCCGAGCAACGGCGCTGCTGACAGTCCTACATATACTGCGGTGGTGTTCCAGCCAATGACTGTTCCCCTTTTTTCGGCAGGGAAAGCCGATATAATAATGGCCATGCCTGAACTCAGAATCATGGCACTGCCCAGACCTTGTAAAAAGCGTGCAACAATAAGCATGGTACCCGTAAACGATATAGCGCAAAAAATGGTCGACAGGGTGAAGAATACATTGCCGTACAGCAGCATCTTTCTGCGGCCAACAATATCGGCAAGCTTGCCAAAGGGCACCAGGAAAACCGCTGCCGATAGTAAAAAGGCCATGGGTATCCAACTCAGTTCCGTAGCGTTCAACTGAAATGTTTCGCTGATGCTGGGCAGGGCAATGTTCACCGCCGATCCCATAAACGGGTTGAAAAACGACGATAGCATAATCACCCCCAAAAGGATGGTACGGTTTACCTGTTGATCTGATGTGCTGTGCATAGGATTGTTACTGTTGTGGGTGCTGGG
>JAFGVG010000146.1 GCA_016938095.1 Bacteroidales bacterium | reverse complement strand
TATCCAAAGCCTGAGTGATAATTCGATATACAGTTTTTGCGAAGACCATTTCAAGGATATCTGGATAGGAACTTTTGGCAATGGAATTAACTATTACAGCAGCAGGTTAAAAAAATTCAATGTGGTAAACGTAAACTCAGCAAAACAATGCAGGGTGCAGCATAACCTGATCAATGCATTTACCGAGGACATGGATTTTCTATACATTGGCACCGAAGCCGGATTGGATGTGTTCGACAAAAGAACAGGCATCATATCGCATTACAACAACATACCCGGTAATCCACAGAGTTTATCTGCCAATCCGGTGTATGCACTTCACAAAGACCGTCGCGGCAATATTTGGGTTGGCACATGGGCAGGCGGACTTAATCTTTTTAACCCGCGAACGAAGACCTTCAAACGGTTTATGGCAGATGGCAAACCTGGTTCCATCAACAATGGCAATATTTTCACCATCCTGGAGGATAATAAAAACAACTTATGGATTGGGACCATTGGAGGCGGACTAAATCGTTTCGATTACCAAACCGGAAAATTCCGGCATTACCTGAATAACTTAAGGGACCTGAACGGACTTCATGGCGATATGGTAGATCACATATTTCAGACAAGTAGCGGAAAACTATATGTTTCGGTTTACAATTCACTGGCACTATACGATTATGAAAATGATCATTTCATTCACTTCCCCCATGATCTGAACGATTCAACCACCGATTTCGGTAACATCCTATCTGTTTTCGAGGACAGCAAAAAGCAAATCTGGATTGCCACCAATGCCGGCCTTGAATACTTCAATGAAGAGAAAGGCACTTTCCATACCGTACTATCAGATAATCAAATTCCGGACAACGCCATACAAGGTATACTCGAAGATGCACATGGGAATTTATGGATAAGCACCAACAAGGGCATTTCGAAATTTGTAAAGGGTATTGACATGCCGGCTAACCCGGTAGTTTATAATTACACAATGGAAGACGGTTTGTCGGGTAACGAATTCAAAAAAAGAGCCGTGTTTAAAGATAACCAGGGAATGATGTTTTTTGGATCTTCAAACGGTTATACTTACTTCCATCCCGACAGCATCAAACTGAATACCATCCCGCCCCAGGTGGTGCTGAGCGATTTCGATCTGCTCAATCCCTGGCCGGTAAAGAACGGAAAACACGAACAACTTACCCGGCATATCAGTTCGTTGGACAAATTGGATTTGTCCTTTAAAAATGCTGATTTTGTGATCCGTTTTGCCGCGTTGAATTACCTGAATCCGCAACACAATCATTTCAGGTATAAGCTTAAGGGCTATGATTCAAAATGGATAGAGGCCGATAACACACAATCGGCAAGGTACACCAGTCTCAACCATGGCGAATATCTTTTTATGGTTATGGCATCCAACAACGACGGCGTATGGTGCGAAACCCCGAAAACGTTGAGCATAACCATACATCCGCCCTGGTGGAAAACATTTTTATTTAAAATCACTGCACTATTGCTTGCTATACTGCTTATTGTCGTCATATTCCAAATCAGGCTCCGCATGCTGAGAAAACAAAAGCGTGAACTGGAAAATTCTGTACAAGAGCGTACGGGAGAACTGCAAAATACAAACCTACTACTCAAGGAAAAGCAGCATGAGATAACACTTCAATTTGAAGAACTGTCGAAATACAAAAACCACCTCGAATCCATTGTTCAGGAAAGAACCGCAGCCCTTAAATCAGCCAAGGAAAAAGCAGAAGAAAGTGACCGGTTAAAAACAGCCTTTCTGCAAAACATGAGCCACGAGATACGCACTCCGCTGAATGCCATAATGGGCTTCTCGGGCTTACTCCAGGACACGATTGAAGACAAAGAAACGCTTCTTGGTTATGCCTCAATTATCAATCAAAAAGGAAACGACCTGCTGAACATCATCAACAATATCCTGGACATTTCCAAAATAGAGGCAGGTTCAATGAAAATATCCTATGAGGTTTGCAGCCTCGATTCTTTATTTGATGAAATAGCGGTATATGCCATGGATTACCAGAAACGACTGAATAAGGAAACCATACCTTTCCGGATCGTTAACCATTGCCCCAAACGAAAAGCCGATATTTTGCTGGACCAGGGAAAAGTCAAACAGGTATTCATTAACCTCATCGGAAATGCCTATAAGTTTACCATTGATGGTGCAATAGAATTCGGATGTCGCCAAAATAACGAAAATATGCTTGAATTTTATGTTTCGGATACAGGAATTGGAATTCCCTCCGACAAACAGGACCTCGTTTTTGAACGTTTCCGCCAAATAGGCGAATCGGATTATCGCGAGGGTACAGGCCTTGGTCTAAGCATATCCAAAGGGATTATCGAATTACTGGGCGGCAGCATATGGCTGACTTCAACAGAAAATAAAGGAACCACTTTTCATTTTACTGTTCCTTATCAGGTTGATAAGACATTGTTGGGAAACTAAGAATTAATACACTGATGCCGGAGGCAACGGCAATTGTAGCGTGAATAGCAATAGGAACAATATCAGGTATCCGGTATCCAGATATGGCAAGCAGTAACAAGCAACCTTCATGGGTTTGTGAGGCGCAAAAGGGTGTCGAAAACTTACCATTGGAGACACCCTTTTGTTTTTGTATCTTTAAATCAGGTTTCATCATGAGAAAAATGTATCCTATACTCATTTGCTGCTTACTGGGTTGGCTGAGCCTTACCTGCGGAAAAGATGGCCACGGAAAGCCAGACCCTGATAATGGATCAGACACAGCAGAATACTTTGCCAAAGGAGCTGATGTGAGTTGGATTACCGAGATGGAAACAGCAGGCCTGTTGTTCTATGATGCCGAAAATAATGAAACCGAATGTATGGCCCTGCTTAAGAATTTGGGTATGAACGCTATCCGGTTGCGCGTATGGGTTAACCCCGCAGACGGGTGGTGCAACAAGACAGATCTGCTGGCAAAGGCCAAGCGGACAAATGACCTGGGAATGCGACTGATGATTGATTTTCATTACAGCGACTGGTGGGCCGACCCGGGTAAGCAAAACAAACCTGCCGCCTGGGCTGAATTGCCTTTCAACGATCTCCGCACCGCAGTGGCCAATCATACCACCGAAATTTTAACAGCGCTTAAAAACTGGAACATTACACCTGAATGGGTTCAGGTTGGTAACGAAACCGGCAATGGCATGCTTTGGGACGATGGAAAAGCGTCGGTTAATATGGCGCAATACACTTCACTCAATAACGCAGGATATGATGCCGTCAAAGCTGTTTTCCCTGACGCAAAG
>JAFGVG010000016.1 GCA_016938095.1 Bacteroidales bacterium | reverse complement strand
TTTATATCGCACTTTCCCTTGTAATGAACCAGGTAAGTGCATTGCTCCGCCTGAACAGCTTCCATGTCACAAACCTCAATAAGCGTATTGATAACGTAATCGAAACTAT
Organism: Bacteroidales bacterium; assembly: GCA_016938095.1. Lineage (GTDB taxonomy): Bacteria > Bacteroidota > Bacteroidia > Bacteroidales > UBA10428 > UBA5072. The sequence continues at coordinate 7,931 of JAFGVG010000016.1, read as the reverse complement.
GCACGTCATCGTTGTGCAGAATCAGATAACGTCCCTGCGATTTGCCTTCATCAACAAGTTCTCCGAATTCCGGTTTGTTTTCCCTGTATTCTTTTGGTTTCATCGGTAAACAGTAATAAAATTATAAGTTGGCTTACTGATAATCCATCACCAAAGTTACGAAAAATATTGCTTTTTTATTTACAATTTGAAACCGGCAAATTCAATCTCCTTTGCCTTTTCAGTAGAAATGGGCTGTCCGTCCAAATACGCAACAACAAATGCATCGGTAAATCCAGCCTGTCTTACCTTCCCAAGTGCATCGGTAACCTTGCCCAAGCTATAAAAAAGTCCTGCATAATATTTTAACATGGTTCCACCGGAAACAGGTACATAAAAAACCGGACTAATGCCGCCAAAAGCATCATTGGACTGTGGCTTACTGAACACACCAAGCTGAATCCTGTATATTAGTCCCGGAATATTTTCAGTACCCATGGGTATGGGATTTGCCTGTCCATAATGACTGCTGGCATGAATTACGAATTTATCGGTATGCTCAGACACTGCTTCAGAAGGATTGACATGGGCAGTATCTGTGTCAGCAGGTGCTTGTGCAGTTTTTTCAACCGACTGGTTTTCAGTTGTTAAGTCACGTCGGTATTGATAAACTTGTATGCCGTTGATTTCTTTAAATTTCACTAAGGCCGGATTGTCCTGAACAAGCGTATCGTTCGCAGCAGGTTTCAATTTTCTGGCACTGGCAAATTTTCCATCAGCTTCACGCTGCATACTTTTAGCCTCTTTGTCGGTTTTGACAATGGCGGAGACCAGCTGTTTTTTCAGCTCTTCATCAGGGGTTTCCCTGGCTTCAATACGCAAATCGCGTACAATGCGTGCGAGCGAATCAGCCCTGATTTGCAAAACCAGGGCTTCGGCCAATACTTTTCCATAGCTGTCTCCTGTGGTGATTTTATGTGCCGTGGACATTCCGGATTGGTTTTGACTTTCGTTCAGGCTCCGGGTTGAATCAGCCGTTTCCTGCCGTGGGGCAACTACAACCGGTTCGGGCGTAAGCTTTGATGCCTGACGGATTTCATCAATTGTACCGAAAACAACTCCTGGAGTATCCTGGTCAAGTTTAATACGGTATATGGTTAGCTGGCCCGGAGCGCTGTTGCGGTTGGAAATAAAGGAAGCAGTCAGGTTGAAATCATCGGTTATGAAAGCAAAATCATCATAGGGCGAATTGATGGGAAATCCCAGGTTCTCAGGCTCCGACCATGTGTTATTGTTCCAGTTGTAAACCGATTTGAAAATATCGTACCCGCCCATGGTGGAATGTCCTTTTGAACTGAAATAGAGTGTTGAGGTCTTTGGATCAAAAAACGGATATTCTTCGTCAAAGTTTGTGTTAATGCCCTGGTTAAGGGGTTCAGGAAATCCCCAGGTCTGGTGCTTTATGTTTTTTATCCTGAAAAGCTGTTTGCGGTTTTTTTCACCTTTTTCGTAGCCGGCTGTGTAAATGTATTCATTTACTTCGGTATACAGGGGCATAAACATCCAGGACTTGTAATCCTTTCTGTTATCAGCTTTTGAGCAAAACTCAGCCGGCTTTCGGATTAGTTTTCCCGTGCTGTTTATTCCGGCAACCAAATCGGGCTGATTGTAAGCAATGACAGCCGTATCCTGCACTTTGACCGGTTTTCCCGAGCGTGTGAAATTTAACCCGTTTCGGGCCATTGTAATTAAACGCTCTACATCATAGGCCTTTTTGTCGGTTTTTTTTCCGGCAAGTGCAAATTTCGAATAGGCCTTAATGGCATCATCAAAGGCATAATAAAGGTGCAGGGCACGACCCAGGTAATAATGCGACAAAGGTTCTTGACCGCTCAGCGATGCAGCCCTGAGCAATTGAATGGCTTCTTGGAGGCTGGTATTCAGGTTAACCAGGCAAACTCCGGTCCCAAACTGATAGGCCGGTTCAGCAGGGAACTGGCTCAGCAGTTTACGGTACAGCGGTAAAGCTTTGTCAAAATCCCCGGCAGCGAAATGGTCTGCAGCTTCGGAGCGCAGGGCAGCATACGCGGAATCCTGCGACATGGTTTCATTACAAAGGGCAGTCAGGAGGGAAAGGCACAACAGCAGGCCGGTGAAATTTTTCATGGGCTGAACAAGTTAATACATGGGCGAAAATTACAAATAACCTGAGGAAGAAATGAAAAGAATTTTAACTTTTTACACACAGTATGCCATATTTAATTTCTATATTCGCTGCTTAAATTTTAAAATCTAAATCTAAAGTACAATGAAAAAGATATTCAGTCTTTTGATCATATCCGTATTCAGTTTGATCATCATTTCATCCTGTGGTAATGAAAAGAAATATGCCATGGCGAAGGTTAAAAACGAAACCGATTCATTAAGTTACTACATAGGTCTTGATTTTGGTACCAAGCTTAAACAGGCCAAGATCGACAGCATTATGAATTACAATGCATTTATGAAAGGTGTTACCGAGGCAGTTTATGGGGATACGCTTCCGGTTTCCGCTTTTGAAATGCAGACTTATATCAACCAGTATTTTATGAAGTTCCAGGAAGAGCAGATCAAACGTGAATATAAGGATTTTATAGCCCAGAATGAGGAGTTCATGAAGGAGAATTCAAAGAGAGACAGTGTTGTGACACTTCCCAGCGGACTGCAATACATAGTAATCCGGGAGAGTCAGGGTGTTAAACCTACCCGTAATGATGTGGTTAAGGTGCATTATACCGGAAAGCTCGTTGATGGCACTATATTTGACAGTTCTTATCAACGTAATGAGCCCGCCGAATTTCCGGTTGGACAGGTTATTCCAGGATGGGTTGAAGCACTGCAGCTAATGCCCGTTGGTTCAAAGTGGAGGGTTTTCATTCCCGAGTCCCTTGCCTATGGCAGCCAGCCTCCGCGCGGTTCGGTTATTAAACCTTACGCAACCCTTATTTTTGATGTTGAATTGCTCGACATTGTACAGCAAAATAATTAATAGCCTTTTGGCTAAACAAAAAACCCTTCCGTGTAAAGCGCGGAAGGGTTTTTTATTATCAAATATTGTATTTCCGGTGTTTGTGGTTTAACCACAAATCGAAGCCTACAAGCAGGCCAATGTTGGCCATGGCAAAAGCAATGAGTTGCAGTGTATGATTGCTGATATTAATCGAAAAATCAATGCGTTGCAAGTTTGCCGTCAGCGGATTGACAAAGTCAGGTATAAGTAATCCGGTTCCTCCTGTTGTTGATAGTACAATCCACGACAATGCCGTAAGAAGGATAGCGCCTGATGTCAGCAACACCCAGGCTTTTTTACCCAACAGGGGTTTATAGGCTGAAGCGGGTTTGTTTACTTCCGTAGCAATAATCTCCATAATCCGGGCGGTACTTTCGGGCGGGGCAGTCAGCAAGCCTTCCGTCTTTATCAGGTTTTTTAATTCATTATCGCTTAAAAAAAGTTCTTCCATGGTAACGATTAATTTGGTTAAACACAGGTTTTTTCGGTTGCCGGGGCCATCCATTCGTGAAGTTTTTTACGTGCCCTGAAAAGTCTTACTTTGATATTGGACCTGGAAAGTCCGGTCACCTTGTTTATTTCTTCCACAGTACATTCCTCGGCATAGTACAAGGTAATCAGCACCCTGTCGTCTTCGGCAAGCATTTGCATGGCTTTTTCGAGCAATGCTTTTCTGTCTTCGAGCAATTCATTGTCGGGTTCCCTGCTCAGGGCAATTTCTTTGGATACAGATAAGTCGTCAATACTTTGATTATCATATTTTTTCAGCCGCTTTTTCGAAACGCCGGTGTTGTAAACGATTCGGAATAACCAGGTGGAGAACTTAGACTCCTTTCGGAAATCTTTCAGGCTGCGATAAGCTTTAACAAATGCATCCTGCATCACCTCTTCGGCGTCCTCACGGTTGTTTAGCACCCTGAAAGCCAAGGTATAGGCCAGGTTCTTATACCTGTCCACCAGCCGGGCAAACTCGCGAACATTGCCGGCAAGCACCTGGTTTATCAGTTCTATGTCGTTAGGTTGCATCATGCAAATGTTTGACGCCGGCAGGTTAAAGTTGGTTACAAAGATAATACGCAAAATAAGCGGTAACTTTAAAAATGCAATAAACAACAGATAATTGGCAAATAAAATATTAGCTACAGGGTTTTGTAACCGTGGAGGAATTTCCGGCGTCAAAGATCCGGAAATCATTATTAACAACAAAAACTAATTTATTATGGACGGAGGATTTGTAGCCATCATGTTTTTTATAACATTTTTTGGTGCCATTTTTGGGGTATCCTATTTTTACTTCACTACCCGAAATCGCGAGCGGCTTGCGCTGATTGAAAAAAACGCCGACCCTGCCATTTTTAAAACCGAGCCGGTGAACATACTTAAGAAATTTTCGATAAAACTGGGTATGTTGGCCATTGGTGTTGGGGTTGGCATATTAGCCGGAAACCTCTTGTATATGACGGGTATGGAGGAGGAAATAAGCTATTCCTCGATGGTCTTCATTTTTGGAGGTGCCGGGCTTATGGCATCTTATTTTGTAGCCCGCAAGGTGAAAGACTAGTATTACCCGGAAAGTCTGGTGTGGAAATTAGCCTGAAACCTATAAAAGAGGCTTTGTAAAAAGTCAATTTATTAGGCGTAGTTACAACCGATCGCAGGGAGCTCAGCGAAGCTAAACTACGCCTAGCGCATTGTGCTGAATGACAGCTTTTAATGCTGAGCCTGTCTGCTGCCAGGCAGGCGTAGTTTCCTGACTACGCTCATTTTATGACTTTTTACACAGCCTCTTTTTCATTTTCAGATTGCCATAAAGTATTACAGGGAAATCAATGCTTAAATAGTGCTATCAGATAGCCTTTCCACCCCTTTCACCGGTACGGATTCTGATACATTCCTCCAGGGGAGTGATGAATATTTTTCCGTCGCCTACATCGCCTTTTGCATTGGAGCGTGCGGCTTTAATGATGGTATTTACCGTGATGTCCACAAATTCCTGGTTAACGGCAATATCAATTCTAACCTTTGGGATGAGGTTGGGCACAACCTTGGCGCCACGGTATATCTCCTCACGGAGTTGCTGGCCATGGCCCGAAACCCGGCTGACAGTGATACGGGTTATCTTAGCCTCAATCAGGGCTTCTCTTACCTGGTCGAGTTTATTTTCGCGTATGATGGCAGTGATCAGTTTCATGGTATTCGTGTTTTTTAAGTAAACAATAAATGCATGTTAGCGGGGGTTTAGCATACCGTATCCCTGTTCACCATGATAGGTATGGTCGAGACCCTGCATCTCGGCTTCGGTAGATGATCTGAAACCGACCGTTTTGTTCACGACAAATATGATGATCAGGGTTAGTACGGCAGCATAGGCAATGGCTATACCCACAGCTGCAGCCTGCACTCCCAATTGCTGCCACAAGGTCCATGAACCGCCGGCTGCTTCTGCTGCAGTGCTCATCCAGCTTTTGCGGATAAAAAACACCAACAGCAGGGATCCCACAATTCCTCCTACGCCATGAATGCCAAAAGCATCCAGACTGTCGTCATAACCAAGCCTGTTTTTGATAATTATGGCTCCGTAGCAGATAAGGGCAGCTGCTATACCAAGGGCCAGTGCACCGGCAGGTTGTACTACGCCTGCTGCCGGGGTGACTGCAACAAGTCCGGCCAGGATGCCGCTGGCAAACCCTAATGCTGTTGACTTCCCGTGTTGAATGGCTTCAACAACAATCCAGGTTATGGCACCTGCGGCAGCTGCCACCTGTGTGGCGGTAAGCGCCTGGGCGGTGAGCAATCCACTGCTTACACTGCTTCCCGCATTGAATCCAAACCAGCCAACCCATAACAAACCGGCCCCAATCATGGTCATTACTAAATTGCTGGGCGCTACAGCTGTTTTTGGGTGACCACGGCGCGAACCAAGATATAACGCGGCTACCAGTCCGCTTACTCCCGAAGCAATATGAACAACCGTACCGCCGGCAAAATCGATGGCTCCCATGGCGCCCATATTGAATAAAAAGCCGTCGGCCGACCATACCCAGTGACACAATGGATTGTAAACAAACAAGCCCCATAAGACTATAAAAACTACATAACCCCGAAAAGAAACCCGCTCGGCAAATGCTCCGGCAATAAGGGCAGGGGTAATAATGGCAAATTTTCCCTGGAACATCGAAAAGACGTATTCGGGAACACCTGCAGAAGTAATGGTTTCATCAATGCCTTTCAACAGGAAGTAATCGTTATTCCAACCAAACCAGCCACCCAGCACGCTGGATCCAAACCCCATCGAATAGCCAACAACTACCCATAAAACTGCCATAATGCCCATGGCAACAAAGCTGTGCATCATGGTCCCCAGCACGTTTTTAGTCCTAACCAGTCCGCCATAGAACATGGCCAGGCCCGGGATCATTAGTAATACCAAAGCTGTTGAAGTGAGCATCCAGGCAGTAACCCCTGTGTCAATTGGCGTGCTGTCGGCTGCAAACGCCGAACCGGCCGCAAAAAAGAGCAATATACCCCCGGCCAAAGCACTTCGTTTAAGTAATCCTTTCATATTTGAGGTTGTTTGTTGAAAAAGTGAAATATTTTGGGGCAAATATATAAATAAAGGGGGTAATAACATAAAAATAATATATAAAAATAATATTAACCCTTAAAAAATAGATGTAAATATCTAAAAAGCATTAAAAAAAATTTTAGACCCCTTTATTATATAGGTGGTATTTGTTTTCAATTTTTCGCAGTGGGGTAATAGGATGGTCTGTTATTCATTTGACCTTTTTGCGCAAAACATTATGAGCCACAGTTATTACATGAGGTAAAACAGGCACCCGAAATCAGCAAGGATTTGAATAAATGAAGGAATGAAGAAATGAAGGAATGAAGGAATGAAGGAATGAAGGAATGAAGGAATGAAGGAATGAAGGAATGAAGGAATGAAGAAATGAAATAATATTTGGACATATTGACTTCAAGACCAGAAGACCAGAAGACCAGAAGACTAAAAAACCGCATGACTGCATGGCAACTCGAACGAACACCGAACACCGAATTTCGAAGAACCCCCAACATGCAGCATCCGTTCGAACCCCGCTAAACCTTGTTGGCTCTTTTACGGTCGTGTTCGCTTAGCAAAATTTTCCGGAGACGTATCGATTCGGGGGTGACTTCAACGTATTCGTCTTCCTGTATGTATTCAAGGGCTTCCTCAAGGCTGAACTTAACGGGGGGTATAAGCTTTACTTTTTCGTCACTTCCCGAGGCACGCATGTTGGTCAGTTTTTTCGACCGGGTGACATTTACGGTGAGGTCACCTGCACGGCAATGTTCGCCTACTACCTGCCCGGCATAAACTTCCTCCTGCGAATCGACAAAGAATATTCCCCTGTCGCGTAACTTGTCAATGGCATAGGCAAATGCTGTACCGGTTTCCATGGCAATGAGCGAGCCGTTGATACGCCGGGTTATATCGCCCTTCAGGGGCTCAAAACCTTTAAAACGGTGCGACATCACGGCTTCGCCGGCAGTGGCTGTTAGCAGGTTGCTCCGTAATCCTATGATACCCCTCGATGGTATGTCAAACTCCAGATGAACCCGGTCGCCCCGTCGTTCCATAGTTGCCATTTGTCCTCTTCGTGAGGATATCATTTCAATAGCCTTACCTGAATATTCCTCGGGCAGGTCGATATACAATACCTCCATAGGTTCGCAGGGTTCTCCGGTAATGGTTTTGATAATCACCTTGGGTTGTCCCACCTGCAATTCGTATCCCTCACGACGCATGGTTTCGATAAGGATCGACAGGTGCAGTACACCGCGACCGAAAACGATGAAAGAATCGGCAGATCCGGCAGGTTCAATTCTCAGGGCCAGGTTTTTTTCGAGCTCTTTCTCG
>JAFGVG010000145.1 GCA_016938095.1 Bacteroidales bacterium | reverse complement strand
CTGTAAGCATCACCCGATTGATCTATCAGCTGAATGCCGCTGATAAAATCATAATAACTTTTTTCTACCGATTTAATTTCCAGCATAATGGTGTCATTTGCTGCAACGTTTTTGTTGAGTATGATATAATCGTGATCACTACCGTTATTATAATCATCATTGTATACAAGCACCTCTTTTACATTGTTGTTCCAACAGGTCTTGTTCTGAAAAACCCGGGCAGTGTAAAAATTATCCGGATCGTCCGGTTCTTTTCCGAAAAAGGCTATCGACAAAATGGTGGTGTCATTGTCCTCCTCTTCCGTTGCAAAGCCCAGATCAGGCATTTCATATATTTCGCAAATGATAGTATCCAGATCTACCCCTTCAGGCATCTTTGACACGGCCGCATAGTCGGTAAGTCCGTTGAGCGGCCCGGGTAAAACTACCTCAAGTTCATATGTTTTTAAGGCTTCGCCCGCAAAAGGAATATCGGAAAGATATAAACCCTTTTGTGTTGCGCTTTCAGTATAATAGTAGGTATTACTTCCCTCCCTGACAAGAACCAAGGCTCCCGATAGGGTTCCCGGCGTCAGTGTGTCAAAATAAGCTGATGTCTTTGTTAAAAATACTGTTTGTTGCCTGAATTCGTTGGTAATATTACCTTCCACCACCAGCATATCCTGATGATCATCCAACTCCCAGCTGATCTCCTTTTCATATTCGGCACAACCCACGAATAACAGGACTACTGCAAAAAATAAATATATTGACGTTTTCATATTCAGTTGATTTTTACTTGTTAGAATGAGAAATTCCAGGTAATGGCCGGCATGAATCCGAGGAATGTCTGCTCATAAGCCTTGGTAACATTTTCGTTATCCTCATCCGGACGGAAATTAATCGACATGGGATTCGAATGGTTATACACATCAAATACAGATACATTCACCTCACTGTAAAAACGGCGTCCCGGCTTGCCTTTCCAGGTAAGACCCAGGTCCAGCCGGTGATAGACCGGCATCCGGTCGTTGTTTCTTCCCGGAAAATAAGGAATAACGGCTCCGGCTTCTGTGTTTCCATCGGGATAGGTTATTTCGCCATACTGATAACGCTTTGCCGGTGATGTAAAAGGCCGGCCCGACTTCAGCTGGAAATTACCCGAAACCGATAGCCTGGGAGAAATATCATACATGGCCACTACCGACAGATCGTGCGTGCGGTCAAATGGTGACAGATACCAGCCTTTTTCCTGGATATCCCTGGTTTTCTTTTCTGTTTTCGACCAGGTGTAACTGACCCATCCTGTAAAATCGCCGCTAGCCTTCTTAACAAAAAGCTCAACACCATAGGAACGACCCTTCCCAAACCGGAAGTCCTCATCCATATGCTCATTGAACTGGGGTGTGGCAAATTCCCGGAATTCAATCTGGTTAAACATGCCTTTATAATACACCTCTACCGAGGTTTCCAGTTTGTTATTCAGCGCATTCATGAAAAATCCGGCGCTGTACAGATCGGCCAGCTGAGGCTTGATGTTTTTATTTGAACCTACCCAGATATCAATGATGGACCCCACATTGGAATTGGAGGCTACATGAACATACTGACTGGTACGACTGTATCCGGCTTTCACCGAACTGTTTTCTCCTGTTCTGAACGTAAAAGCCAGTCTGGGTTCCAGCGATTGAAAATGGTGGTATATTTCCCATTTGTCATAACTAACCGTGTCCATGGTCTGGTAATCGCTGTTCAGCACAAAAGCGTTGGTTTTTCCCATATTCTGAAAAAGGCTGTACCTGAGCCCCATTTCAACGGTGAGTTTCGGGCTTACCTTGAATTCATCGGCAATATAGAATGCATGTTCCATTGCCTTATTCAATGGGATGCGAAAGTTGTATTTCATGGTGTCATTGTAACCCATTACCTTGCCGGGATTGAATTTATGCAGCGTGTTCACCAAACCTGCCCTGAGGGTATGCTTCTCATTCAGGTAATAATCTACATCATACTTTAAGGAATAATCCAGCAGATCAGCATTCCAGTCGAATTTCGATTCTTTTTTTGGCTCACCATAGGTGAGGGTATTGCCAAATGCATAATTGTAATTACTAACTAACACGGTAAGGTTTGCAAAGGCACGATCTGAGAGTACTGAATTCCACCTGATGGTTCCTGTATAATTTCCCCATGCCATACGCGTTTCAAAAGCGTCATCTGCAGAATTCATTTCAAATACATCTTTGCCCAGGTAGCCTGAAATAAAAACTTTATTGCGGTCATTCAAATTGTAGTTGGCCTTGAGATTCAAATCATAAAAATAATAGGGCACTACCGGAGAGGTATCATTGACTGCATGCATGGCCTTGGTCAGCAAATCAATATAGGCTCTTCGACCCGACAGAATAAAAGAACCTTTGTCCTTTACGATGGGCCCTTCAACCGTAAGCCGGCTCGAAAGGGTTCCGATGCCGCCGGATACGCCAAATTGCTTCCGGTTACCGTCTTTCATCCGCATATCAATTACCGAGGATAACCTGCCGCCGTATTGTGCCGGCATGTTGCCCTTGAAAAATTCAACATTTTGTAAGGCATCATTGTTAAACACCGAAAGCAGGTTACCCAGGTGACTGGCATTGTAAACCGTAGCTTCGTCCAGCATAATCAGGTTCTGATCGCGGCCGCCGCCCCTGACACTCAGGGTCGATCCCCCGTCGTCACCCGATTTGACACCCGGCAACATCACCAGTGTTTTCAATACATCCACCTCGCCAAAGGCCACCGGAATTTGCTTCATGGTTTTGGATGACAAACTCACCACACTCATCTGGGTTGAAGTCACGTTCTCCTGGGCCCTTTCTGCCTTAACCACCACTTCCTTCAACTCCTTAATGCTTTCCTTCAGTTCAAAATTAAACGTAACATTCTGACTGACATTTATTACCGTGTCAACCAATTCATAGCCAATGTAACTCACCACTATATTCTGTTTGCCCTGATTCAGTGGTAATGAATAAAAACCGTATGAATTGCTTACCACACCCGTGGTGGTGTTTTTAAGGTATATTCCTACACCAATGAGCGATTCACCGTTACGCTTATCGGTAACGTGACCGCTGAGGGTATATCGTTGCGCATACGTACTGTGTATCATTCCGCCTAAAATACCCAACCATAAAAATAAAACTGCTTTCTTCATAAATGAATTTTTACTGTTTATCATTTTGCAAAGACTGTGAAAAAAATCTTTCCGATTGTCATTGCTTCCTCAATGACTTAATCATTTGATCTTACTTTTTCACGATCTCTTATTTATTGTACAAATGACAATAACAGGTAAAAAAACCCTACCCGGTCTGGAAAAAAATTATAAAACACTTTCGATTTTCTGGTTATGATTTCAGTTTACCGGGAAAAACCGTTGTTAATCTCGAAAAAATGGCTTTTTGCCGTTTTTCTAGTTGCTGATATTGCCTTTAACCTTTACATTTGACTGTATAATTCAATAAACTAATACAATAAGCCATGAAAAAGGAATTTAACTGCAACACCTCATCCAATGCCGTTTATGGTTTGGGTCTCATTGGAGCTGCTATATATTACATTTCAAATGCCACCGGTTTTTGGATGGGTGCACTTGGCATACTTAAAGCCATTGTATGGCCAGCTTTTCTTGTTTATGAAGCACTGCAGAAACTGGGCGTAACCCCCTGATCACAAGGAACTGGCGCCTTTTCCGACAACAATTGTCTTGCGGCTTACCGCGGAAACCTGGAAATATCCCAGGGCTTTGGGCTCAAAAAGTGAGGGTAAATTTGTCCTGTAACTGATATTGCTCAGGTTCAGGTTTAATACTTCGTAAGCTAATTTGTAATAGTAGTCGTACATACCCGCTGACAACGATAATAGTTCCACTGCAACACTGTCGTTTTCGCTCAGCGGCACAGGCAATTTCAGATTATCGATTCTTTCGGCATACAGGTCGCTGAACAACCACAATTCACTGCCCAATGTCTTCAGGGTATCGTTACAGGTGAAATTGATCTGGTAGTAATGCGTATCTTCCTGGTTTGCAGGACCGGCATTCATGTAAACATAATAGCCAGCTGGTTCTCCTTCCCATGCCTCCTGGTATTTACTATATAGCGAGTCGATACCGTTCATCGCAATCACCTGGGCCGAAGACCTGTACGTAACTTCGCCGGTGATTACTTCGAGCGTGTACTCAACCCCGGCTTTTGCGGCATAAACCGGACTGAAATACCATCCGTCAGCATCGTAACTATAGGTAACCGTATCACCGTCACCGGATATAACCCTTACCTGTGCATCCTCTATCAAATGATATGCATTGCTGTCGGATATCATAGTGCTGTAAGAAACCCTTACCTTTTGAACTTCGGGCTTATCAATCAATACAGCCTCAATTACCGGTAATGCTTCACTGTCTGCCGATTCAGGAAAGTCAATTATTTGTTCACAGGAATAACACCCAGTCAGCATGGCTGCCAGTAACAACAATTCCTGCAAGCGTGTTTGCAGCCAATGTTTATTTTCCAAATTTGAATTCATAAGATATAGAAGGAAAAACACCGAAGAAAAAAAACTCCATCATGTTGAAATTTCTTTCCAGATAACCGCTGTTGGGATTCTTGTCAATATTGCCATCGGCAATATCTGAATAGGTGTAAAAAACAGGGTTTTTTCTGGCATATACATTATAAACACTGATGGTCAGGTTATGACGCGAAGGCACTCTCCTGTGCAGTCCAAAGCGAATCCCTATGTCGAGCCGGTGATAATCGGGCATACGCTTATTATATAGCCTGTTGTCATCCATAAGGGGTATGGTTCTGCCGCGTAATTCGTACTTCCCCACCGGGAATGCATATGGATTACCACTCATATACACCCAGTTCGAAGACAGCGTTATACGCGGCCAAAGCCTGTAATTCAATGTGAGCACCAGGTTATGCCGCCTGTCGTAATAGGGATGATAAAGACGCTCACCCTCAGGGGTATGCTCGCTTATCCGGGTGTCCGAAAGGGTATAATTTACCATGCCATTAAACCGGCGCGAAAGTTTGCGTAGCGAAACCTCCAGGCCGCAGGTCTTCAGTCTTCCTTTTACCGGATCCATTTCGGTATCGCGATACAAATACACTTCATCGCTTACAGGTATCCTGTATTGATTATACAGCAGGGAATAATAGGCTTCCAGAGAAAATTCCAGTCCCCTGTCTTGCTGCGAATGAAAAAAGCCCGCTGAAAAATGGTCGGCAAACTGGGGCTTGAGTTTCTTACTGATCATCAGATACCGGTCGAACGGAATGATGACCTCAAAAACCGGAGCCCCATGATAATATTGGTAATTTCGTGAATAGGCCGCCTTAAAGGAATTCTCTTCAGATAAATCGTACCTGGATGAAAGGATGATCTCAGGGTCAAGACGTGTATGCACATCATCGGGGTAAATTTTGTCAGCTGCCACCAGCCGGATTCCTGTCTCAACCCACCAGTCGCGGATTAGATACCATTCGGCCTGCGCATAAACAGCACCTGATAACTGTGTATACGAACGTTTATCAATCCTGGCCGTCGTAAGTGCAAATGTGCCGTTTTCCACGCTGGTAGGCGGAAGTACATTATATCTGACATTCATACCTGTATTGATGCGGATGTTCTTCCTGGTAAAAGCCGTGAAATCGTATTTGAACGCATAATTGCGCAGTCTTAAGGTAAGTGGCATAACAATATTGTCCTGGTTATAGCTTTTGAAATGATGATCATACCAACTACCTGTTAGCGTCATGTTAGCGAAAATCCTGTCGGAAAATAAATGATTCCAGCGGGCCGAAACCAATGCATTACCCCAACTGGTGCCGCCCGACTCCCAGAACATGTCTTTCCCTGTGTAACCCGACACGTAAAAGCGATTGTGATGGTTCAGGGTATAATTCACCTTTCCGTTCAAATCGTAAAAGTAAAATCTGCCCAGTTCGTCCATATCTTCGTTACTTTCCGTTAACCTCAGTAACTGGTCAATATAAGTTCGCCGGCCCGATAAAATAAAAGATGATTTGTTGCGAATGACAGGCCCTTCAATCGTCAGCCTGCTGGTAAGCGTCCCTACTGAACCCGTAGCATGATAATGCTGGTTGTTCCCGTCTTTTAACCTTATATCCACAATAGATCCGAGCGATCCTCCCGTTTTTGCCGGAAAATGTCCCTTATGAATCGATATCTCCTTAACGGCATCGGGATTAACCGTCGAGAACCACCCCGAGAAATGATACATATTGAACATGGGCGCATCATCCAGCACAAAAGTAGCATGTTGCGGCAGTGTGCCGCGTACATACAATCCGTTTAACCCGTCGGTATTGGCTTGCACTCCTGGCATCATTTTCAGGAACTGAATAACATCATGCTCCCCCATCAGGGCAGGATATACGCTCATAATTTTCTCCGGCACCTTGTCGGTACCCATTTTGAGGTTCACCGCCCTGTTCAGTCTGTCCGATTCCAGCTTTACCGCGTCAATTGCCAGGGTTGTCACCACTAAATCAAAGGAAAGCACCTTATTGCCGCTGAGATCAATTTCGCGGGTAATCGTAGTATAACCAATAAAGGAACATTGGACTTTATAGGTTCCTTCGGGCAACGAAAAGGAATAATAACCGAAAGCATTGGTAGAAACTCCCTTTTTCAATTCGGGAAAAACAATGGATGCGCCAATCATTCTTTCTCCCGTGGCCGAATCGGTAACAAAGCCTGAAAGGGTCCATACAGGTATAGTTTTACCAGTGTGTGCCAGCACAAAAATTACCTGGGCGTCCTTAATGCGGTAACTTATGCCTGCTTGCCGGCAAAGTTCATCCAGAAAGTCCTTCAGTGGAATATTTTCAGCGTTAAGGGTGATGATACCTGATTCGGGCACTTTACTGGAACTATAGTAACACGAAAGGCTATAGCGCTCATGGAGTAAGTGAACAACTTGGTCAAACGGACAATTTTCAACATGAAGGGTAATCCGTTCCGGCAAGGTTATATCCTGGGCCCGGGTAAACGATAGCAGACAAATGCTGAATAAGATCACTGCAATGAGGCGTGTCATGCAGCAAATATAACCACTAAAAGTTATTTGCCTGTTGCTATTTACATGAGTCGCCTTCGAGGTATATGCTGCTTCCCTGGTATCGCATATTGCTGCCAGTGGAAAGGCAAATGACTTCGAGCACGTTTTTGAGTTGCGGGTTGGCGAATTCTCCCGAAAAAAGGCAATTTTCGAGTTCAGGGGCAATAACCAGGTCCACCCCGAAAAAAGCCTCGATATCGCGTTCAACCTGGTACAGCGGCGTATTATCAAAAACAAGTGTATCGTTAACCCAGGCCACTATATTTTCATCACCGGCTTTTTCTTTTGTAATAGGGTTTTGCTGCCCCCTGAAAACACCCATTTCTCCGGCCCCGAGTCTGACCTGGTTTTGTCCGTCATCTTTGGCTGAAAACATCACTTTGCCTTCTTCAACATATACCAG
>JAFGVG010000144.1 GCA_016938095.1 Bacteroidales bacterium | reverse complement strand
TTGTATTGCCACCCTGACTGCTATTTATAACGAGACAGGCACCTGGAAATGGGCCGTTTTTTCGGCCTTTTTTACCACGGGTTTGGCATGGGTTGTTTCATTTATTGTTTACCAAACAGGCATGCTATTTGTTTAATAAAGTAAAACAATGATTCAGGATATCATTACCTATGCATTAATTGCCTATTCGGTTTGGTACACGCTTTACCGACTGGTGCTCTTTTTCAGGTCTCCTTCCAAACGGTGTCAGACTGCCTGTGCCGGCTGTGCTGGTTGTGCATTGAAAAACATAAAGGCTGTGTAAAAAGTCAATTTGTTAGGCGTAGTTGCAAACTACGCCTATCGCATTATGCTGAATGTCAGCTATGAATGCTGAGCCTGTCTGCTGCCGGGCAGGCGTAGTCTCCTGAATACGCTTATTTTATGGCTTTTTACACAGCCTCATCATAAGGGAATTTCCCCTATTTTTCGCATCAGATCCAGAATTTTGGCCTGCCGGCGCAGCATGTAGGACGAAGGCCTGGCCGGATTTCTGCTGCGCGGATTTGGCAGTGATGCCGCTATCAGTGCGGCCTCTCCCCGGGTAAGTTTTGATGCCGGCTTTTTAAAGTACTTTTGCGCAGCAGCCTCAACACCATAAATCCCATTTCCGGTCTCCATTACGTTAAGGTATACCACTATGATGCGCTTTTTGCTCCAGACGGCCTCAATAAGAACAGTGAAATAAAGTTCAAATCCTTTCCGGATATAAGTTCTGGCAGGCCATAAAAACACATTTTTGGCGACTTGTTGTGTTATGGTGCTGGCACCCCTTTTACGTTTATGCCTTTTGTTGAAATCAACTGCCTTTTGCACGGCTTCGAGGTCGATTCCCCAGTGTTGGGTAAAACGATTGTCTTCTGAAGCCACAACGGCCCTGATCATATTTGGCGAAATTTTTTTAAAGCCTACCCAGTCCTTGTGGATGCCCACCCGTTTTCCGTCGGCTTTTTTAATAAATGCACGCTGCATCATCAGGGGTGTAACCGGCGGATTGATGAAAGAAAAAAGAACCACAGCCAGTATGGTAGAACCAAAGAATCCGGCTGCAGCCCATTTAAATACCACCCATGCTTTTCTGAGGTATTTTCTGAATAGCGCAATATACCTTTGCCGGCGCGGTTCGGCAATATTTTTCGGCAGAAGGTCAGTGCCTGTTTCTTCCATTTGAATGGCAAATTTTACGGCCGAAAATTAATAAAAAAAGACAGCATGGCGCTGTCTTTAAACAAAAGATAATAATACTGTTGTCAATGAGCTGCTTTGTTTTCGAGCTCCCTTATTCTTTCCTTGGCCCGCAGATAGTATGCTTTATATTTGATATAATGGTTACCTTTTTCAAATTCCCAGTAAACATTACCGGCCCTGTATATTTTACCAATACAGGCCTCAAAAATAAGGTTGTAATTGATACCTATAAGCTTTTCAGCTTCAAGAATAGTTTTAAAACGTACACTTTTGTCACCAAAATGGCCGATTACCGGCACATTGTACTTTTTCTGACCGCGTTTCTGGACCAGCCTGTTGGTTGCCATAGTCGTATTTTTTATGATGTACGAGTGAACCAACTGTTTTGTTGCAGTTTAAACAAAAATTCTAAGAAAAAAGACCCTCGTCCCTTATCAGCATCAGAATGGCATTATGTGGTACTATTACATACTTTTCATTGCCGAATTCAATATCCCAACCGCTTTTTTGCAGGTAAATTGCTTCATCACCGGCTTTGGGTTGCAGGGGCACGTATTTTACATCGTCGCTCTTGTCTTTCCAGGGTTCATCGATTTCATTAATGGCCGGAATGGGATATCCGGGTCCCACTTTTACAACGTAACCAATCTGGATGCTTTCTTTTTCCTGTACGCCGGGCGGAAGAAACAAACCGGTTTTTGTTTTATCGTGCGGTGTTTTGGGTTTGATCAACACCCTGTCGCCTACCAGTATCAACTTCTCAAGGTTTTGTCCGCTTATCTCAATTGACATGCTTAACTGAATTTGTTGTAAATATATAAAATCTGACTCAATTTTAGGTTGTAGCTGGAAGAACCATTACAGGGACAAGTGACGAGTGACGAGGGACAAGGAAATCAGCAAGCGTTTGAGTTTTGAGCAAGAGAAGAAGATCCAAGAACCAAGATACAAGAACCAAGATACAAGACTGCTGACTTAGAAGACAAGCGGCAGCAGCAGCATGCTCCGACACCGCTCAGCAAACCAAAGGCAACGGCACGCAAATCCCAAATCTCAACTCCCCCAACACACACATCCATCCAGTATCCAGCCCCCAGCGCCCAACACCCTATTTCTTCATTCTTTCATTTTTTCATTCCTTCATTGTTTAACACCCTATCAAACAATATCAAACAATATCAAACCAGCCCCATTACCCCGGTATTCGTCAACATTTTTGAACATTCGTCAATAATCACACAACAATATCGCTTAAAAACCGTAATCTTATATAGATATAGAACAGTAAAACCAACTTTCCCCATGCGCAATTACAAGTTATACAAAGATCAGTTGACCCTTTCCCCGGTTACCGGAAGGGATGATTTGTTCAGGGCCATATTTGATGAGTCGCCTGATGCCATTTTTCTGTTGAATGCCGATAATTTTGTTATTCTCGATTGCAATGACAAGGCATTGAAGCTATTTCAGGCCCAGGAAAAAATCGAATTATGCGGTCGTGATACCTTTACGCTTTATGAATCCGAACCTGTTGAGTTCAGTAAAAATATCTTTATTGAAACCATTAACAAAGGCAAGGAGCATAGTCAGGAACTGGCCTTTCGTTCGTTAAAGGGAAATGTTTTCTGGGGCAGTTGTTCCATACGCAGGGTGGAGTCGGCTTCAGGTCCGGTTATTGTTTTCAGGGTGCGCAGGGTGGTTGACTATATGAAGACTGCCGAAATGCTGGCCACCATGATCAAACAGACATCCAAGGCAACCGGTTTGGAGTATTTTGCCGTGTTAACCGAATTGTTGTGTAAGGCATTCGGTGTTTGTACGGCCATGGTCGCCACGGTTGACGAAAAAACCAGGCAGGCCGCCAGTATTCATTGTTTTCACAAGTCACAGAAACTCGATAACCTAAGTTTTGATATTGATACCAGTGTTTCGCTCAATGTGATGCGGGGTTATCCAACCTATTATCCGCGTAATCTGAAAGAGATGTTCCCCGACGATCAGCTGATCAAGAAACTGGGCATTGAATCATATCTTGGAACGCCTGTTTTCAATACCGAGGGTGCAGTAACGGGGTTGCTGGTGCTGATGGACGACAAGCCCATGGAGGAAATTCCCAATTCGCGTTATGTGCTTTCCATATTTGCTTCGCGTGCCGGCGCCGAACTCGAAAGGATAAAGGTCGAAGCAAATTACCAGCAAAAGATTCGGGAACTGGAAGAACGGATGCGTTAGTAGTCTCAAGAACCAAGAGCCAAGAACCAAGAGCCAGGACAAGTAACCAGTTACAAGGCTGGGAACAGTACCGGTGCTTCGACTCCGCTCAGCAACCAGACAGGCGCGTTTGAAGCTTCGCGTTTGAATGCTTAACTTTCAAACTCTATCAAACATTTCAAACAATCACCGAATTTCGAACACCCAGCACCCAGCGCCCTATTTCTTCATTCTTTCATTTTTTCATTCCTTCATTTTTTAACACCCTATCAAACACCCACACTGACTCTGACAGGTCTATCGACTCTATCAGGTCATCCCCCCAGCACCCATCAAAGGTCTCCAACCGCCCGAAGGAAATCTGTATCAACAGCTAACTTATCGGATCTAACTTTTTCCGGATAATGACGTTTTTTATTCAAAATTTCTATATTTGCACTCCCGTAACAAAAGTATGTTTCGGATAAACAACACTCTTGCTCAATACTCACACTCCAAACTGAC
>JAFGVG010000143.1 GCA_016938095.1 Bacteroidales bacterium | reverse complement strand
GTGCTGATTTCAATAACCCGATAAAAAGAATTGGGGTTGGTGCCAGTCGCCTTTTTGAGCCCTTTGCCCATTAAGGGAACGTAGGTACGAATGCGACAATTGCCTTCCATGGCCGATCTGATAGTTACGTTGTTTAATTCACCGTTTCCCCATTTCATATCAACCTCAAAACCGCCCCTGGCTTTCAGGCCTTTTACTTGGCCATTTTCCCACGAAGAAGGCAGTGCCGGAAGCAGGTGAACAGCTCCGTCATGACTTTGTAAAAGCATTTCGGCGATACCGGCAGTACAACCAAAGTTACCGTCAATCTGAAATGGCGGGTGCGCGTCAAAAAGATTGGGGTAAGTACCGCCCTTTTGTCGGCCATTGGGCATGAGGGAGGGGGTTAACTGATCAGTAATCAGTTTATAGGCATGGTCGCCATCGAGCAACCGTGCCCACAGGTTTACCTTCCACCCCATCGACCAGCCCGTGGATGCGTCGCCGCGGGCCACCAGAGAAGTCCTGGCAGCAGTGAACAATTCAGGCGACCGGTAAGGTGAGATTTGGTTTGACGGATACAATCCGTACAAATGTGAAACATGGCGGTGGTCGTCTTTCGGATTATCCCAGTCGTGTATCCATTCCTGCAGTTGTCCCCATTTCCCGATCTGCATCGGTGGTAAACGTTTTAACACTTCGTTCAATCTGGCCACCAGTTCATTATCCGTATTGAGAATGCCGGCAATTCGGATTGTTTTGGTGAACAAATCAAAAACCAGCTGGTTATCCATGGTAGTGCCTGCAGCAATTGAGGATTCAGGATATACAGCGGGAGAATTCTCCGGGGAAATCGACGGAGAAACCACCAACCATTGGCGTTCCGGTTCTTCGACCAAAAAGTCCAGGAAGAATAGCGCTGCTTCTTTGATAACAGGGTAAACAGATGACAGGTAAGTAATATCACCATTGAATTCATACTTTTCAAACAGGTGTTGCGAAAGCCAGGCTCCGCCCATGGGCCACATTCCCCAGAATGACCCGTCGATCGGACCATTGATGCGCCAGATATCCGTATTGTGGTGCAACACCCAGCCACCGGCTCCATACATGTCAGCGGCAGTTTTTTTACCAGTTTCCGCCAGTTCGCGTACCATCTGAATCAATGGCTCGTTCATTTCGGTGAGGTTGGTGATTTCCGAGGGCCAGTAATTCATTTCGGTGTTGATGTTGACGGTGTATTTGCTGTCCCACGGAGGGGTAAGCTGATCATTCCAGATCCCCTGCAGGTTGGCCGGCTGACTGCCGGGCCGAGAGGAAGAGATCAACAGGTAACGCCCAAACTGGAAATAAAGGGCCACCAATTGGGGATCATTACCTTTGGCAAATTGTTCAATGCGAACATCAGTGGGATTTTTAACTGCATCCGTCACACCCAGGTCAAGGCTAACGCGGTTGAAAAAAGCCTGATAATCGGCAATATGGTTTTTCAAAGCTTCCGGGTAGTCTTTCTTCAGTGCTTCAGTCAGGTATGCCCTTGCCTTTTCGGAGGCATTGCCACTGATATCTTTATAGCTGATGAAGTTTGAAGCTATCGAAACATAAACAACTGCCTCATCAGCATCAGCAACCATCAGTTCACCGTTGCCGGCAGCAACACTGCCCCCGGTAACCAGGATCTTCACCCGTGCTTCGAATCTTACGCCACCTTTTACTGTTTCAAAGTCACCAGTAACACCCGACATGATCAGTTCGTCATTTCCGGCGGTGGTTACACTTACTTCCGAAGGGCGGTCCAATGTAGCAGAAAAGCTGACCGAACCAGGCTTGTCGGCAGCAATTCGGACCACAATCACCTGATCGGGGAACGAAGCAAAGGCTTCAGCGGTATAGCCGGTTTCATTAACACGGTATTGTGTCTTTACCAAGGCATTTTCCAGATCCAGTTCGCGGTAATAATTGGAAAAGTCTTCGTGTCCGGGAAAGGTCAGGTTCAAGTTGCCCACAGTCTGGTAAGGCATCCCGTGTGATGTTTTGCTGATGACGGTACTGTTGGCAAGGTCCTGTGCTTCTTTATACCTGCCTTCGAAGATCAGCTTTCTGATTTCAGCCAGGGAAGCTTTGGCATCAGGATTGTCGTTGCGGTTCGGACTGCCGGCCCAAACCGTATTTTCATTGAGCTGGATTACCTCTTTGCAGGGATCGCCATAAACCATGGCGCCCAGTCTGCCATTTCCAACCGGCAGCGCCTCAGTCCACTTTTTGGCCGGGTGATCATACCAAAGTTTCATCAAAGAATCATCCTGGGCTCCAACGTTAAAAAGAACAATCCAGACAAGCGTTCCGATCAATTGTATCTTTCTCATCAATAGATTCTTTTAATAACAAGTATCATTTATCTCGCAACCTTGTAACCACTCAGGGCATAGTAAAGAATTTGGGATCAGTTTAATTGCAAAGGTTTTATGAATACTAATACGTTCTTCGTTATTATAAACACGATAACTTTCGCGAGTAAGTAAATATATGGAATATTTTTACATCAGCAAAATTGTTTTGAAAGTACGAGGTTAATTTGTAATTGCAACCGGTAAATACAAAGGAAGCAGTCTCATTCTACAATCACCGCTTCATTACCGAAGTATTCCAGTGAAAGTCCTCCTGAATAAGGATTTCTGAATGCGAGCTTG
>JAFGVG010000142.1 GCA_016938095.1 Bacteroidales bacterium | reverse complement strand
GGACTTACCCCGTCAATCCACATGAGGGTGGTGGTGGTGTCACCCACCACACTTCCGGCGCCACCGGCGTTTGCTGCGGCAATTATTGCCGCCAGATATCCGAGATGTACCTTACCTTTGAATACAACCATGGCAATGGTACCGCCAATCATGGCTGCAGCAATATTGTCCAGAAATGAGGAGAGGACAAAAATAAATACCAGCAGTACAAAACCACCTTTCCAGTCATCGGGCAGGTAATGCGGCAATATATCGGGAAACTTCGACTCCTTGAAAATTTCCGCCAGAATGGCAAAACCAAACAACAAACCCAACAGGTTCAGCAATATTCTCCATTCTCCTTCGTGATGTGCTGTACCCGCCAGGTGATCCCAGAAAGAAAAATCCGTGAAGGCATATTTTAGCACCAGAATTATGGCAAGCCCTGTAAGCGCGACATACATGGTTTTGTGGTGAAAAATGGCCACACCAATAAGGGTTATGGCAAAGACGATAAACTCAATGCGGATGCCCATCACCGCCGGCATTTTTCCGTCGGCAGCCAAAAGCGTTTGGCCCATCATCAATAAAAAAAGCATGATTCCGGTTATCCGGAACTTCTTCAGCAAATTCAGATATCTCATATGTGCCGGGAAATAATAAGGTTTTAATATGGGGAGCAAAGGTAGCAAGAAAATGACACGTTATGCACCCAGGGTGGCAACCATTACTGCCTTAATGGTATGTACACGATTTTCGGCCTGATCGAAGACAATGGAGGCAGGAGATTCAAAAACATCGTCGGTCACCTCCATTGATTCAATACCAAACTGCTTGAAAATATCCTCCCCCACTTTTGTCTGCCTATCGTGAAATGCCGGCAGACAGTGCAGAAACTTCACCTTAGGATTTCCGGTAAGATCCAGCACCTTGCGGTTAACCTGGTAAGGTTGTAACAGTTTTACCCTTTCGGCCCATACCGATGCCGGCTCACCCATTGAAACCCACACATCCGTGTAAAGAAAGTCGGCACCCTTAACGGCTTTTTCGATGTTGTCAGTTATGGTAATGCTGGCTCCTGTGTATTTGGCTATTTCCCTGCAGGTATTCGCCAGTTCATCGGCTGGTTGACAGGCTTTGGGAGCGGCAGCCCTGAAATCGATACCCATTTTTGCACAACCTATCATCAATGAATTGCCCATATTGTTGCGGGCATCACCCAGGTAACAAAACGACATTTGATGCAAAGGCTTATCGCTGTGCTCGATCATGGTCATCAGGTCGGCCAGTACCTGGGTTGGATGAAACTCGTTGGTAAGTCCGTTCCAAACCGGAACACCCGAATAGGTGGCCAGATCTTCCACTACCTGCTGACCGTATCCACGGTATTCGATACCGTCGAACATACGCCCCAATACCCTTGCCGTATCTTTTACCGATTCTTTATGGCCAATCTGGGAACTTACCGGATCGAGGTAGGTTACATGTGCCCCCTGATCATGAGCAGCCACTTCAAATGCGCACCTTGTTCGGGTGGACGTCTTTTCAAAAATAAGCGCTATGTTTTTACCTTGCAGCCTGGGTTGCTCTGTTCCGGAGTACTTGGCCTTTTTTAACTCAAATGACAGATCAAGCAAAAATCTGATTTCAGCAGGCGTAAAATCCAGCAGTTTCAGAAAGCTACGGTTACGAAGATTGAATGGCATAATGGTTTCAGGTTAATAAATAATATAAATAGGTATGCTGTTGATCAAAATACAGCATAATGCAAAAATAGTCATTGCTTTGTTCAGTAGTTAATGATATTTGTCATTTGATGTATTTTTATACTTTGAATATTTATATAAATTCCATTTAAATGGATCATTATATTCTTTCTGAATTTTCGTCCCCTATTATTGTTTTTTTATCTTTACATAAGGTCAGATTGATCAATGTATTGGAACCACTCCCGTGAAAGCGTCGTACAAAACCAAAACGTACATTAACATAGCTGCATGAACAAACCACTGGTCGCTTTGCTTGTCATACTATGCCTGGTAGTGATATCCTGTAAAAACAAAGGAGATAACGATTTGATAACATCGGGTCGCATTGATTATAATATCACCTATCTGAATACCGATTTGGATAAGAAAACCCGAAGCATTCTCCCTTCACGGATGAGACTGGAGTTTGATAAAAAACATGCCATTAACTTAATAGACGGTTTCATGGGCATGTACAAGCTTAATTCTTACACCCATTTCAGTTCACGTAAGTGCTCCACCGTACTTAAGGTGCTGGATAAGCATTTCCTCTTTAAAGGCGGCCGGGACGAGCAAATGTGCTGTTTCGACCGCATGGAGGATATGGAAGTCAAAGAAACCGGCGAAACAAAAACCATAGCCGGATTTTGTTGCAAAAAGGCTTTGGTAACATTGCCATCCACTGGTGAAACATTCAGCATTTACTATACCGACGAGATTGATCTCAAAAATGCCAATGTTACCAACCCATACAAAAAGGTTAAGGGTGTGCTGATGGAATTTGAACTGGATCTGCTATACCTGGAAATGCGCTTTGTGGCAGAAAAATTCCAGCCCATTGAGGATACTGACTTTGCTTTTAAAATAAACGAGAACAGTAAATTGGTGTCGCGCGACCAGATGACCAGTATTCTCAACAAACTTATGGAATAGTTACTACTGAAAGGGTACGAGGGTCGGTTTTTGCGGAAATAAACCGTTAAATCTTTCTTTAGGTATTCCGTCGATAATCAGATTGCTTGCATTGGCGTCTCCGGGTTTACCCGGATAAATACCCAACCGCAGTACAAAGGTATCGAAAACCAATTGATCGTTTCTTACCCTAACCCCCACGCTAACGCCCGAGTAGAGATCGGATTCCTCGATCCTGTCATTTTCTCCTGCCACCAGCGCCAGATCAATACCGCCAAAAAAAGCAAACCGGAAGCCCAACAATTTGTAAGGACTAAAAAATACCGATTCAAAATTAAGCACCAGTTTTTTACTTCCTCTCAACAGGTAAGAATCAGTAAGTCCGGTTATACCTTCCTTTCCGGCAATGGTGGTATACTCACCCTGATACCGTTCAATACCATCAAGATAAGTCAGTTTGACAAAATTCCTGTACTGAAATCTCTTCTGACGATGCAGGGTTGAAAAAAACTGAAGCCGTGAGCTGAAAGTTCCCTGTTCGGTCTGGTTTTGGTTAAGAAAGGTTCCGAATCCGAGCTGACCCGAAAGGTGAGCGCCATTGTTGAAATAACTGCCGAAGGATCCGCCAACGGCAAAATACGACCTGGTTTTGTATTCACCCCATTCCACTCCGGCTGTAAAGTTGACAAGATATCCATAGGGTACATCCTCGGTACGGCCAAAAGTATGTATGAGATTATCCTTTCTGAACCCCTGATGTGAAAATCCCGTGGAGAACAACAACAGCGTATGGTCCTGAAAGGCATACAGGTACTGCTCATTTGTTACAGGACCAGTGCTGATCTCAAACTGATTCAACCGGCCTGTCAGGAAAAAGCCATCTCCCGGCTTGTGCAATGGCAGGAAATGACCAGCCCAGAAGTCAATGGTGTTATACGCCAATGACACATCGGACAGGGTTGTATCCAGCAATTCGATATTTCGGATGGCTGAGGTATTCTCAAAGTTCATCCCCCCGGCATTACGAAAACTACTGGTTCTGAAATCCCTTGACAATCCCATTGCCAGTGTTTCCTGGTTCCATTTATGAATATAATCAGCACTTCCCCTTGCATAAGTACCGGCAACATTTTCCATACCATAAGCCAGACGATAGCCTAAATGGGGATGATGAGCTGCGTCCCAGTATGAGGTAGCGGTGATCCGGTTGCCCCTTCCCAATACATTGTGATGCGAAATGCCAAGATTTATCTGCGATGAACTGACTATTTCAAGTTCAATGCCCAGCGGAATTATGTCCTGCGTAACCAACAACAAATCAACTGAGTCACTGCTTCCCGGCACCCGTTTGGCAATAAAACCTGCGTCCATAATAAACGATAATTCCCTGAGCATACGTTCATTTTCGGCAACAACAAAAACATCAAGACGATCTCCCGGTTGAAATAACAAATAACGTTCAAGAACCCGATTCCGGGTTCCTTTGTGTACCGATTCAACTGATCTTTCAAGATTTTTGGCCGAAACATATCCGGTATCAAGTACCGAAGGTGCAAACAGGTTCACATTCTCAAACTCGATGTTGCGAATGATGCACCCGTCCATGGAAGCCATAATTGCGTTGTTAGCAGGAGAAAGAGATTTCGGAACCGCGCGGTTGAATAATAAACTATGAAGCTCTCTGATGATACGTGAGTTTTCGTTGAGCAACAAAACACTGTCAATGGGCCTATCGCGAATTTCCAACCAAGTCTTGACTAACGGCGAGGGCAGATCGGATTTAACCAGGGTATCTTTTTTTTCTACCAATTGTTCAATTAAGTCGAGAGAATCCCGGCGTACTTCCTGAGCTATAATTGTACCGGTGCAGATATAAGTGGTACATATAAGCATTAGGGTGGCAAAACAAGCAGTCCTGTTATAACCAATTGCAGCAACCCTCCATTTGCTCGTGTTATCAATAACCATCCTGATCTGTATCAGAAAGCGTGAAAGAATTCTCATACCCCGCAAAATTAACATTTTTTAAAACACATCATTTTTAATTTTGTTGATCAACCAAGTGTTGTAACTAATTTCATTAACTTTGGTGCCTGAAAGTAAAAGCTTGTTGTTGATCCATGATCAAGAAAATTCTGAATATTCTTAAATATCTTGCGTTTCTTGCAATCGGTATTTTTGTTTTCTGGTGGGTATACAAGGATGAGCCCATTTCGACCTATAAAACAATTTTAGGAAACCTCAATTTCTTCTGGATAGGCGTTTCAATAGTACTGAATATCTTGTCGCAAATCAGCAGGGCTATTCGCTGGAACATGCTCATAAAACCACTGGGCTACAGCCCGCGGCTCGCCAATTCGTATTTTTCTGTTGTGCTGTTATATTTCGTTAACCTTCTGATTCCAAGAGCTGGTGAAGTTTTTCGCTGCACGGTAATGACCCGGTATGAAAAGATCCCTTTTGTAAAACTTGCCGGAACCGTTTTTGTTGAGCGCATGGCTGATTTCGTCACCCTTATGCTGCTGGCCGTTGTTATTATTGCCAGTCAGTTTAAAGTATTCATATCCTTTTTCGATGCGCATCCCGAAATGAAAGAAAAGCTGACCGCTCTTTTTACATGGCAAAATTTAGCCATTGCACTGGGAACATTAATTGTGCTTCTCATGGTATTTCTGGTTTTCAACCGGTATATCAGAAGAAAGAAGGCAGAAAAAGGAAACAAGCTTATTAAAAAACTTAAACTGATCAAACATCATTTCCTCGACGGGATCAGATCAATAGCAAATTTAGAAAACAAATGGCTTTTCATAGGGCATACGCTGTTTATCTTTGTTATGTGGTTGTTTATGCTTTACGTAATTTTCTATGCCTTTGAACCCACAGCTCACCTGTCAATACAAACAGGTATGATAACATTTCTGATGGGAGGCCTTGCCATGCTTGCACCCGTGCAGGGAGGCATTGGACCATGGCACTTTATGGTATATGAAACCCTGTTTATTTATGGTATTGACAAGGCCGACGGCAAAATTTTCGCCTTGATTGCGCATACCTCCACCAACCTCATTTACCTGGTACTCGGCCTGCTGGCTTTCATTGTGCTTCCGCTGATCAACGCCAAAAGAAAACAAAGAGACAGTTAAAAGAACGGGATTGGCTTAAGACATAAAAGAAGCCTTTCATTCAACCCTGAACCGAAAATGACGTTCCACAGGATTTCCATCCGTATCCGTTCCGGTAAGATGCCCGTGAAAAACGCCTTTAATATCCGAGGTATAAAAGCTTATTAACACAACGTTTCCCTTGTTCATAGTGATTTTCGGATTCCAATACAACGTTTTCCGGTTATCGGACGATGCAGAACTTTCAATGGAATAATCAGGTAAATAAAATTCGCGTCCCGTATTGAGGATGTTTGTCCCAATCTGAAATTGTGGCTGTCTGTAACGGTACATACCCTGAATGGTGGTGATTTCGATAACACCTCCGAAATTGAGCGGAGTGTATTTGTGAATATCCAGCAACGACTGGGAGATGTTTATGTTGGTAATGTCGGAAGAAATCAGGCTACGGAGCATATCGGCCTGGTTACCCTTTAATGAACCGTTAATGACTATGATGGCTTCTCTGGGTTTCACAGAGTCGGTGTATTGCCTGTTCTCGGAAAAGAAAATTTTATTATCATGAATAATACAAGGTTTAATATCCTGAATAATATCAATAACATCGGTATAATTGGCATACAGGTTTGGGTCGTATTTTTTTCGCGATTCTTTGGCCGTTTTCCTGAATTTGCCAGGACCATACCGGAGTTCGTACACCAGGTCAGGCTCACCATAGGTCATTAAATCAAGTACTTTTTGTTTCTGCATGTGTTTTGTATCTTCAAACAACGCCTGAGCAACTTTCCGGGCGTAATCCTGATCTATTTCTGCATTTAGACTTGTTTTGCCGGTAGCATCATATGCTTCAATGTTGAGATACTTAAAATCGACTATGTCTGCCCCAAATGAAATGTTAAAATAACCTGCCTCATCAGACTGTGTTTCATAGAAGCGGTAATTGGGGAAATGGGTAACCCTTACTTTGGCCAGTTGTGCAGTGTTTTCTTTTTTGTCGACGACCCTACCGGATATTCCGTTGTGGCTAATATACGGCTGCCTTTCACTTTCCACTGCCAATACATCATACCAGTTAACTATTTTGTAATGGGTGGTAAGCAGTTCAATATCGGTGGGTGATCCGGAGTTCAATGATGATGGCATAATTGTATCGCATGGATTGGAATTGATTACCTGGTAAAAGTCCGGTGCGCAGCAGTGATTGGCCAAACGATCCAATGACACTGCCATTGCCAGGTTATTTACTTTGCTGTTGCCGGGATAATCGATCAGCACGTTCACCCGCTGCCTGTTGCGGTAAACCAGATGGTCGGTTTTGATTGTCAACGCCTCATGCAGCGTTTCTGACTTAAGCAGCCGTTCTGCCAGCAGAATGCCGCTGGAATCAAACAAAGAAACTTGCATGATACCGGTTGAGGTGGGAACCAGGGGAACAGTAATCATGGTATCACCGCAATATGACAACTTGCTGTTCCAGACGATCCGGGATTCCGACAAGGCAACTATATATTGCGTTTTCTTGTGCTTTTCTGTACAGGCAATATACAAATCGGCAGCGTCAGCATGAGTATCCGTAAGCCGAATAATGGTTCCTTCCTTTTGAGGCATTGGAAGCACCGTAACCATCTCATGATTTCCCGGAATGTCTATTCTCAGGTAAGATGTGTCATTCCCAGGAGTATACATGAATTTTGCCAGACCATTCACCCCGGTTTGTATACGATGCTGAACATTGCCCCTGGCATCTGTAATCACCCCACGTATCATTTCGGGCAATCCGTATGGGTTCATCGCCTTAATAGCCATGGCATTTTCCAACCCTTCCACCAGGCTGCCGCCCTCGGGAAAAAACTCAACAGTTGTTTTTGCTGAAGATGTCGG